>JAFZFH010000080.1 GCA_017555965.1 Bacteroidales bacterium | reverse complement strand
TGCAGAAGCTGTTGCCATTACTGCAAAACCCTGTGGGATAAGGTAGTTGACAGCGTATCCTGTCTTTACATTGACGATATCGTCTGCGTGGCCAAGGTTTGCCACATCTTTCTTAAGAATAATCTCCATATTGCTGTCCTCCTTATTATTTCAAAAGGTCTGTTACGTATGGAAGAAGCGCAAGGTGTCTTGCTCTCTTCACTGCCTGAGCCACCTTTCTCTGGAACTTGAGTGAAGTACCAGTGAGACGACGAGGAAGGATCTTACCCTGCTCGTTAAGGAATCTCTTGAGGAACTCAGCATCCTTGTAATCAACATACTTGATACCTGCCTTCTTGAAACGGCAGTACTTCTTCTTTCTAACCTCTACTGTAGGAGGGTTGAGATAACGGATTTCATTGTTCTGTGCCATAATTCTTGTCCTCCTGATTATTTAGCCTGTTTGTTAGCTCTTCTTCTCTCAGCGTAAGCAACAGCGTGCTTGTCCATAGCGAAAGTGAGGAATCGCATGATTCTCTCGTCGCGACGATACTGAGTCTCGAGTCTTGCGATGAGTGAAGGCTCAGCCTTGAACTCGATAAGATAATAGAATCCTGTAGTCTTCTTCTGGATAGGGTAAGCGAGCTGCTTGAGACCCCAGTCCTCTTCGTACACAATCTCTGCACCACGCTCCTTGAGGTAGTTAGTGTACTTTGCGACCGCTTCCTTCATCTGAGCATCAGACAAAACGGGAGTTGCAATGAAAACGGTTTCGTACTGTTTAAGCATTTTGTTTGTAATTAATTGTTATTTAATAATTTGCGCCCATCCGCTCGGACATTTCCTCACAAATGGGCTGCAAATATAGAAATAATTATTTAATAATCAAACTATTTTGATGTTTCATCGTCCAAAACTCCATCCGACGCCCAACATGAGATGTTCAGGATAATAAATTCCCCTGAACATGTATCCCGTATGCAGGAACAGGGAATCGGTCATCCACGTCTTAAGTGCGACAAGCATATACATCCTCTGATTATTGCCCTTCTGCTTGATGTCGTATCCGGCACCGATGTTCAATGAAAATATCGGCATGACAAATTCAGTCCTGAAGGAAAGTCCGGCAGAAACATTTTCTCCAAACGAGGGATGGTCAGCACTTACAGAACCGTCATACTGGAAATCAAACGACGCACCTACCCTGAACACACGGTTCACCTGATACATAGGGTTCAGGTTAAACCCGGCAACAGCAAATGTCCTGTTTTCCGAATAGTATTCCCACACCTGCTTCGGTGCACCGAAGAGAACCAGATCGATATCGAGGTCCTCTATGAACGGATGTGCATCTTCCGGCTGACGACTATTCTTTCGCCCCGCTTCCGGCAATCGCTCCACCCCAAAAGTCCTTGTCGCACCCACTCTGACACCCAAACAGTTAAGTCCATTATTCGGCAGCTTTACCGAACCGTTGGAAAAATGAAAGGCATCTACTCCTGCAGTAACCGAAAATTGAGGTACAGGACACCATGTCAGCATCAATGCCGCATCTATAAAAGCATTGACAGAAGTACCGACCACCGAACTCTTCTTCCACCCGAAAGTGGCACCAAAATTCCATTCATAGTCCAGAGAGAAATGCCTTCCTAAACGGGCGAGACTACCACCTTGAAAAACATACAGAGCCACGGGAGTCCCAACAGCAGTACGGTTATGGAAAGTATATGGAGCCAGACCTATGCCTTGATATGCGGTAGGAAACATATCCCCCAGATCACTTCCCTTCGGAAACATGAAGGAATACTGGAAATGCACGGACGTATTCTTCGGTATCGGCCTGCCGCTCGGGTTATCTCCCTGATAAAAATCCCAAAGCATCTGATTCCACGCAGGTCGCACCGAAACACCGACACGATGGACAAAAGAAGACTCCTGGCGTGCGTATATCGACAAGCACGACAGCAGTGCGGCAATGCACGAGAGGAGTCTTTTACCGGTCATCCGAGATTACTTCAAAGGAATATTTTCAAGGACTGCCTTGAGGAACTCCCAGCATTTTGCAACTGAAGGGATGTTCGCACGCTCATCCGGAGAGTGAGGGCTCATGAGAGTAGGTCCGCATGAAACCATATCCCAGTGTGGGTATGCACCGCTGAGGATACCGCACTCAAGACCTGCATGGATAGCCATCACTGCAGGCTCCTTGCCATAAAGATATTTATATACATTCTTCATGGTGTGGAGGATGTCAGACTCAGGATTAGGGGCCCATCCTGAATAACCGCCTGTGAATGTTGTCTTGATGCCTGCCAATGAGAACACCGCCTCAAATTTCTGAGAAAGGATATACTTTGAAACTTCAACAGAACTTCTCATGAGGGTGTGCACTGCAAACTCACCACCTTCGATCTTTACCATCGCAAAGTTGTTTGAAGTCTCTACAAGACCCTCCATCTCGCTACTCATTCTCTTCACACCATCCGGACACGCAAGGACAGCACGGATATAACGGAAAGCATCAGCCTCTGGAACATACTTGCACTCGTCACCGCCGCAGCACTCGCCTTCCGCACACTCATATGGCTTGAAGATAAACTCTGCGTCAGGGTCAGTACCGGCATACTCAGACTTGATAGCCTCTGCAATCCTGTCGAAGATATTTCTTGCCTCATCGACCTTGTCAGCAGGCACATAAACTGTCGCAAATGCCTCGCGTGGGATCGCATTTCTCAATGTACCACCTTCAAAATCAAGAAGTTTCACATCAGCATATGTCATGAGAGCATAAAGGATACGTGCAGCGACCTTGTTCGCATTTCCTCTATAAAGAACGATATCCATTCCTGAGTGACCGCCCTTGAAGCCCTTCACTGTAAGTGACCAGCACTGCCAGTCAGCCTGTGGCTCTGCAGGAACATATGTATCATGTGCAGATGCATCAAGACCTCCGGCGCAGCCGATATAAAGTTCACCTTCTGTCTCAGAGTCGAGGTTGATGAGGATATCACCCTGAAGAATACCTGGCTGAAGAGCCATAGCTCCTGTCATACCTGTCTCCTCGTCGATTGTACAGAGGAATTCGATTGGTCCGTGCTTGATGTTGTCTGACTCGAGGACAGCCATCGCCATTGCGAGTCCGAGACCGTTGTCAGCTCCGAGAGTAGTTCCCTTTGCCTTTACCCAATCTCCGTCGATATATGTCTGGATAGGATCCTTGAGGAAATCGTGAACTGTGTCAGCGTTCTTCTGCGGCACCATATCGATATGGCCCTGAAGGATCACTCCCTTCATATTTTCACATCCTGGAGTTGCAGGCTTGCGCATGATGATGTTTCCGACCTCATCCTTGATGGTCTCCAGCCCATGCTCCTTTCCCCAGTTGTACATATATTCCACTGCGAGTTCCTCATGCTTTGACGGACGAGGAATCTGTGTAAGCGCATAAAAATTCTTCCACACGATCTGTGGATCAAGTTCTTTGATAGTCATAATTATGTAGTTTAAATTAATTTACAATGTTGCATCCACCGGCATGGAAGAGAGGACTCCGAACTGGTATACAGGCACTCGGGTCTGGATCAGCAGGTCCGAGCCATCCTTTACCTTGACCGTACATACGGCTGGAATCAGATAATTCACCCCATGATGGTTACCGGTCTTCCTGACCAGCTTCATCTTCTTGGATTTCTTGGATTTCTTGGATTTCTTCGCCTTCTTGTCTTTTCCCGGCTCATCATCCTGCACCAGGGTGACTTCCTGAGGAACAACCTCAATCACGACCGGTCTTCCGGACAGATTGTCAGCAGGCACAAGACCTGCAACATCAGAGATTCTGAAAGCCACATACATCTGGTTCTCTTTCTCTGCAGAAGGCACCACATCAAATGTCATGCACTGTGTCTGATAATCCGAATATCCGATGAAAAGCGACATATACTCTTCTTCAAGACGCGTAAGTTCGGCAACTGCCGCGCCCATCGCCTCACCGCTGTATGTCGCATCTGTGTCTCCTGTAACGATCTGAAGCCTCTGCTCACGAAGCCTCACTATTGTCTTGGCCGCCTCATGGGCCTTCTGCTCGAGAGTCTTCTCCACCACCATATTCTGCTGGACAGAGACCCTGTTATAGGAAGATTCCTTTCTCTCACCTCTATAAAGAGTAGTAGCCTCCGACTTCAGATTGGACGAGACTCCCTTATCAGAAAAATCGCCTGATACCGACATCGGGAAACGCCAAGTCTGAGCAGAACCTAATCCGCCGTCGGCAAAAGCCACAAGTCCGGCGGAAGAAAGCTTGAGGAACGAGAAATCCGGCGACCCTTTCTTCACAGCGACCGTATATCTTCTGCTGAGGTCAGCCTCCACTGCAGGAACAAGAGAAAGCTTGGTCACCTCCCATCTTATCTCGTCCTTCTGTCTTGCCTTGATTCCGAGATACTTCTCTGCAAACTTGGCATAAGGGCCTGCATGGAAGTTTTCCTGCACAGCCTCTACATCCAGCACCAGGGACGTGGACGGCAGCGAATATGTGACATATCCTTCAGGATCCGATGACTTCTGAGCCGAAGCCACGAAAGGCAGAGCTGCAAGAGCCATCACCAGAATTGTCTTTATCGTCTTATTCATATGAACGTCTTTGTTTATAGTACCGTAGTCATTAAATCAAGCAAATATAATAATTTTTTATTATCTTTGCCCGATAGCGAAACAATTAACAACTAAATAAAACCACACAATTATGTTTAAAGGTCAACCAAAAGGACTGTTTGCCCTGGCCCTTGCCAACACAGGTGAGCGCTTCGGCTACTACACAATGCTGGCCATCTTCCTCCTGTTCATCCAGGCGAAATTCGGCTTCAGCGCGGCAGCAGCCACTCAGATTTATTCAATCTTCCTCGCAGGAGTATACTTCATGCCATTCTTCGGCGGTATCCTCGCTGACAAGATCGGATACGGAAAGTGCGTGACAATCGGTATCGGCGTGATGTTCACCGGATATCTCTGTCTTGCAATCCCGACAGCACCGGATCTCGCAGGTAAGTTCCTGATGTTCGGCGCCCTCACACTCATCGCAATCGGTACAGGTCTCTTCAAGGGTAACCTCCAGGTTATGGTTGGTAACCTCTACGACGATCCTAAGTATTCATCAAAGAGAGATGCGGCATTCAGCCTCTTCTACATGGCGATCAACCTCGGTTCAATGTTCGCTCCTTCAATGGCGAAGGCAATGACCAACATGTCGCTCAGCAAGTACGACCTCGTTTACAACGCGAACGTTCCTGCTCTTGCACATCAGGTAATGAACGGAACCATCACTCCAGAGAACCTCTCTACTCTCCAGAACATCGCAGCTGAGATGCCGGGAGCAGCAGGTATGGACATGGCAGCATTCGCCCCTTACTACATCGAAAGACTTTCTACTGCATACAACGGCGGTTTCGCTGTAGCTTGCGTATCACTCATCCTTTCAGTGCTCATCTACTACGGATGCCGCTCATGGTTCAAGCACGCTGACGTGAACGCCAAGCAGGCTAAGGCTTCAAACCCAGCTGCTGAGGTTGAGCTCACACCAGCTCAGACAAAGAGCCGTATCGGTGCGCTCGTATTCGTATTCGCAGTGGTTATCTTCTTCTGGATGGCTTTCCACCAGAACGGTGCGACAATGACATTCTTCGCTCGTGACTATACAGCTAACGTGGTTGAGGGCGGTATGAGAATCGGATTCAACATCTGGTGCCTCGTGCTCATCGCAGCTTCTGTATACACCCTCTTCGGTGCAATCCAGTCAGAGACTAAGAAGGGTAAGCTCACTTCAGGCCTTGCAACTGCAGGTCTTTGGGCACTCGCAGCTGTACTCTACTTCAGAATGCCGTCAGTTGTTGACATCCAGCCTTCTGACTTCCAGCAGTTCAACCCATTCTACGTTGTAGCCCTCACACCGGTTTCACTCGCTATCTTCAGCGCACTCGCGAAGAAGGGCAAGGAGCCTTCAGCACCACGTAAGATCGGTCTCGGTATGTTCGTGGCAGCAGCAGGATTCCTTATCCTCACACTCGGTTCAATGGGTCTCGCTTCACCTAAGGCACTCGGCGGTACTGTAAGCCCTGATCTCGTATCTCCAACATGGCTTATCAGCACTTACCTCGTACTTACTTTCGCAGAGCTTCTCCTTTCTCCAATGGGTATCTCATTCGTTTCAAAGGTTGCTCCTCCTAAGTACAAGGGCATGATGATGGGTGGATGGTTCGCTGCAACAGCGATCGGTAACTACCTCGTGTCAGTTCCTGGTCTCCTCTGGATGAAGATTCCTCTCTGGGCTATCTGGGTAGTACTCACTATCATCTGCGTTGTTGCAGGTGTGTTCATGTTCGCTAACATGAAGCGTATCGAGTCAGCTACTGAGTAATCTCGATCCCAATAAATAAAAATGGTCAGTTACGTGAATGCGTAGCTGACCATTTTTATTATATTTGCATTTTTATGGACCAGACGCTGAAAAACACCCTCATAGAGTGGGCAGAGGAATATAATGACCCGAAATATTTCCAGGAAGACCCGATAATCTTCCCGACCCATTTCGCACGCAGATATGCGCAGGGCGAGGCTTCGCTCGCGGACATTGAGATCGCCGCACTTCTTTCGTCGCATCTTGCGTGGGGACGCAGGAACATGATCGTGAGGGACTGCACCAGGATGTTCGACGAGATGGAGTGGAGGCCGTACGACTATGTGATGGGCGGAGACTACCGCGACGAGGATGCCAGCATGCACCGCACCATAAAATGGAAGGACTTCGCAGGAATATGCGGCCGTCTCAAAGGGATCTACGGCACATGCGACAGCATCGAAGGACTTACGGATGCGCAGATCAGATGCTCGGTCTTCGGGCAGAAGGAGGACCGCAAGGCCCCGAACAAGAAGATCAGCATGATGCGCAGATGGATGGTCCGAGACGACGGCAAGGTCGACCTCGGAGTGTGGAAAAAGTCGGACAGAAAGGCACTTATCCTTCCTCTCGATGTCCATGTATATGACCAGGCGACTGCCCTCGGCCTGACTTCACGCAGACAGAAGGATATAACGACAGCACACGAGATAACCGACGCATTCCGGGAAATATGGCCGGACGACCCCTGCAAGGGAGACTTCGCCCTCTTCGGCTACGGCGTCACCCACCGATAGGACGTCATCCCCGAGCCACCGGACGTCATCCCCGAGCCACCGGACGTCATCCCCGAGCCACCGGACGTCATCCCCGACCTGATCGGGGATCTATAACAAGAAAAACAAAAAACAAAATGCCAAGACTATACATCATATCAGGTTGCAACGGAGCCGGCAAGACCACGGCCTCCTATTCTATGCTGCCGGAAATGCTGAGCTGCAGCGAGTTCGTGAACTCTGACGAGTTTGCGAAAAGCCTTTCGCCTTTCCAGCCGGAAAACGCATCGATCCAGGCCAGCCGCTACATGCTCCTGAAGATCCGATATCTCCTGAAAAGGCAGAGCGACTTCGCTATAGAGACCACTCTGGCCACAAGGACCCTCCTCAAGACAGTCCGAATGGCACAGGCTGCCGGCTACTCCGTCACACTCCTCTACTTCTGGCTGAATTCTCCGGAGCTCGCCATCGAGAGAGTGAAGGCAAGAGTGGAAAACGGCGGACACAACATCCCTGAGGAGACGATAAGGAGACGATACAAGGTAGGCGTCGATTATTTCTTCCACCATTATGCTCCGATATGCGAGCGATGGATCCTTGCAGACAACTCCCAGACCCCGTTCCGAGTGATCGCCGAGGGCTCGAAGGAGGACGTGGTCAACATCCGCGACAAGGAGACTTTCGACAAGATCTACAACATCGCCAAGGAGTGCAGGATTCATGTGGAAGAAAACGGGGAGATCCCATCTTTATAACAGAAAATGAACACAGACAGATATTATCTTGACCTATTCAAGGTCAGCAGGACACAGCTTGAACAAGTCGTTGCGACAGCCTTATCTCACGGCAGCGACTACGCTGACCTGTATTTCGAACATACGACATTCTTCAATCTTCTCCTTAAGGACGGAGTCGTTTCGTCCGGAGGATTCCACACTGATTACGGAGTGGGAATCCGCGTTCTGAAGGGAGAGAAGACCGGATATGCATATTCCGAGAACACTGAGATGGCTGACATGATCAAGGCAGCCCAGGCGGCTTCGGCGATCGCGCTCGGCACGGAGGGTAACCGCACGTATTGCCCGGTAGAAAACACAAGGCACGACCTGTACCCGATGGAGAGGAACTGGAGGGACTACGGCGCTGATGCGTTCCTGCCTTTCCTCAAGGACCTGGAGAAGGAGATCTTCAGCAGGGACAGCAGGATTGTGAAGGTGGTGGTACGTCTTTCGGACTCAGTCACTGACCTGATGATGTTCAATTCTCTCGGAGAGCTCACATGCGAGACAAGGCCGCTTGGAAGCGTAAGCGTGTCGGCGGTATTCGTACAGGACGGCAAGACCGAGAACAAGAATGCATCGAGAAGTTTCAGGATGGGTGCGGAGCTGATAGGCCCGGCTCTTCTGAAGGAGCTTGCGGACGATGTCGTCAGAGGCATCGACGCCCGATTCGAGGCACGCAGGCCGAAGGGCGGTCAGATGAGCGTGGTGATGGGTGCAGGTGCATCCGGAATCCTTCTCCATGAGGCGATGGGCCATGCGTTCGAGGCCGATTTCAACAGAAAGGGACAGTCGATCTTCTCCGACAAGATGGGTCAGCAGATCTGTCCGAAGGGTGTGAATGTGGTCGACGACGGCACCGTGGCATTCAACCGCGGTTCCGGCAACTACGACGACGAGGGCGTCGCTGCAGAAAAGACATATATGGTCAAGGACGGCGTGCTGACCTCATACCTCCATGACCGAATCAGCGCAAGCTGGTACGGCGTGAAGCCTACCGGAAACGGTCGTCGTGAGAACTTCAGATACAATCCGATCCCTCGAATGAGGGCGACATATATGGAAAGCGGCAATGCCGATCCGAAGGATATAATCGCTGATGTGAAACAGGGAATATATGTCGACGAGTTCTCTAACGGTCAGGTAAAGATCGGCGAGGGCGATTTCACATTCTTCGTCAAGAGCGGCTATCTGATCGAGGACGGACGTCTTACCATGCCGGTGAAGGACATCAACATCATCGGAAACGGTCCGCAGGCGCTCGCTGACATTCTCGCGGTCGGCAACGACCTCAAGATAGACAACGGCACATGGACATGCGGTAAGGAACAGAGTGTGGCCGTATCATGCGGTATGCCGACAATCATGGTCAGAAGTCTTACAGTAGGAGGTGAACAATGATTACAGTAAACGAAACAGATATTGCCAGATTCTGCATCGAGTATGCGACTGCGCACGGAGCTGACGCTGCCAGAGTGTCTCTGAACAAGAGCGTCATGGACGGATATACCCTCCTCAACGGAGAGCTGGACAAGGTGACCCATTCGGCAGACCGTTCCATCTATCTGTATCTCTATGTGGATGGCAGATATGGCACTTTTTCGACCAACAGACTGGAGAAGGATGAGCTTGAGAGCTTCATCATGAAGGCCATCGAGATGGTCAGGATGCTGGGTGAGGATGAGTGCAGATGTCTTCCCGATCCTGAAAGGACTGAGAAGAATGCGAAGACAGGACGCGAGCTCGACCTCTACGACGAGAGCTACGAGAACAACAACGCCCAGACCAGACTTGAGAAGGCTAAGTCAATCAGCATCTTCAGCAAGACAAAGGGGTGCGACAGCTATTCTCTGATCTCGGAGGAGTGCGAGTACAGCGAGTCTGTGGATAATAATTATGTTGTTGATTCACAAGGATTTGAAGGTAGACACACTGAGACGATGTATTACTGCTTCGCAGAGATCACGATCAAGGCTGCGGATGGAAACAAATACAGCGGATTCTGGTGGGAAGCTGCACAGAAGGAACAGGATCTTGACTGCAGCAAGTGTGCTGTCAAGGCTCTTGGGAAGGCTGCAGGTCAGATTGGACAGAAGAAGCGCAGGTCAGGAAACTACAAGATGGTCGTTGAAAACAACGTGGCTTCACGTCTGCTCTCCCCTATAGTTTCGGCTCTTAACGCATCTGCGATCCAGCAGAAGGTTTCTTTCCTGGAGGACAGCCTGGACAAGAAGGTGTTCCCGGAGGGAATGACACTCATGGATCTCGCCAGAACCCCTGGAAAGAGCGGATCAAGACTCTTTGATACAGAAGGAGTTGCAACCAAGGACTGCGCGATCATCAAGAACGGCGCGGTACGTCAGTATTTCGTCAACACCTATCTGTCGAAGAAGATGGGCATCGCTCCGACCGTGGAGGACCTCAGCAGGCCTGTCCTGATGCCTTATATCCAGGGCGAAGACTTGTCTGCAGAAGAAAAAGAAGTATCTTTGCAGACTGTTCTGCACAAGTGTGCAAACGGTATCCTGGTGACAGGATTCAATGGAGGTAACTGCAATCCTTCGACCGGTGACTTTTCGTTCGGTATCGAGGGTTTTGCTTTCAGCAAAGGTAAGATCACGCATCCGGTAAGGGAGATGCTGATCACCGGAAACATAGTGGACCTCTGGAACAACCTGCTGGCAGCCGGAAACGATTATCGTCCGAGCGCCCGCTGGCAGATAGGCACCCTCGCCTTCCAGAACGTCTCCTTCTCCGCCTGACCATAATGCTATCGCATTTAAGCGAAGCGAAGGACCTATAACAGAAACAATTTAAAAGTAGAAAATATGAAGATTGCTCCTAACACAGTAGTTGAGTTCTGGTACGACCTCGAGGTTGAAGGCCAGATCGTAGATAAGACAACAAAAGAAAGGCCCCTTGACTATATCCACGGAACAGGCGGTCTCCTCCCTAAGCTCGAAGCCCACATCGAGGGCATGGAGCCAGGAGATAAGTTCGACGTAACTCTCGCACCTGCAGACGCTTACGGCGAGCTCGACCCAGAAAACTATATCCTCATGCCTAAGTCAGCATTCATGATCAACGGCGAGATGAGAGACGACCTTATGGTTGTTGGAACAGTGGTTCCACTCGTAAACCAGATGGGCGGCGTGACTCCAGGAACCATTCTTGAGGTTCTCGAGGACGTAGTGAAGATCGACATCAACCACCAGATGGCAGGCAAGACCCTCCACTTCACTGGCGAGATCCTTACAGTACGCGAGGCTACTGAAAAGGAACTCACAGAAGGTCTCCACGGCGAGTTCGTACAGACATGCGGTTGCGGCGGATGCCACGGAGGTGGATGCCACGGCGGCGACTGCGGCGGATGCCATGATGGCGGATGCGACCATGAAGATGGACACGACTGCGGATGCGGTTGTCACTAACAGACAGAAGACCTGAATATGTGGTTACTGCTGGCATTTGTATCGGCGACCCTTCTAGGCTTCTATGACGCCTCTAAAAAAGCAGCACTGAAAGACAATGCAGTTCTTCCGGTGCTGCTTTTGAACACATTGGTCTCTACCATCATCTTCTCACCGTTCCTTCTGGACACCCTGGTGGGAAACGACTGGTTCAGCGGATCGATTGTTGATACTGCCCCGTTTGCCGGAAGTCTTGACCTCCCGGCAGACCCCCAGTGGGCCAGCGGAATCTTTGCAGGACACCCGCTGCTCAAGGCCCATCTCCTTGTGGTCCTGAAATCCGCCATCGTGCTGAGTTCATGGATTGCAGGATATTTCGGAATCAAGCACATCCCTATCACCATCGTAGGCCCTATCAATGCCACCAGACCTATACTCGTCCTGGTGGGAGCGATGCTGTGCTTCGGCGAGAGACTCAACTGGTGCCAGTGGATAGGCGTATTCCTTTCGATCCTCTCGATCTACCTGATGAGCCGTTCGAGCAAGAAGGAGAACATCGACTTCACGCGCAACAAATGGATGCTTTTCGTTGCGATCGGCACCATCATGGGCGCAATCAGCGGCCTTTATGACAGGTTCATCATGCAGGAGCTCAGCCCGATCTTCGTACAGAGCTGGTTCAACCTTTATCAGCTGTTCATGATGGGCATCGTATGCTTGACCGCATGGTACCCTACCCGAAAGAAGACGACTCCGTTCCATTGGAGCTGGGCCATTCCGCTCATCGCGATCTTCGTCGCGGCTGCGGACTTCGCATATTTCAATGCGCTGAGCAGGCCGGAAGCAATGATTTCGGTCGTGTCTCTCATCAGACGCGGTTCCGTGCTCATCTCGTTCGCATGCGGAGTGATCATCTTCAAGGAGCGCAACCTCAAGGCCAAGATCTTCGATCTTCTGCTCATCCTCATAGGAATGATCTTCGTCTATTTCGGCAGCAGATAATTTGTCATTTCGAGCTAATTTACATGTCATTTCGAGCTTGTCGAGAAATCTTTTTACTATATTTGTTCGTTTTAGACCATGAAGACAGCCGTAGTCATACTGAACTGGAACACGGAGGGATTCCTGAGGGACTTCCTTCCGGGTCTTCTGCGTTCGTGTGAGAAGGTCGAAGGTGCGAAGGTCATCGTGGCCGACAATGCATCGACAGACAGCAGCTTGAAGGTCATGGAGGAAGAATTCCCGCAGGTGCGTACCCTGAGGTTCGAGAAGAACCTCGGATTCACCGGAGGATACAACCGCGCGTTCGCCCAGTTGAGCGACGGTCCGGATGCACCGGAATATTTCCTTCTGATCAATTCCGACATCGAGGTTCCGGAAGAGTGGCTCGGGCCTCTGGTGGATTGGATGGACGCACATCCGGAGTGCGGCGCATGTGCTCCGAAGCTCCACAGCTGGCAGGAAAGGGAAAAGTTCGAGTACGCAGGAGCGGCCGGAGGATTTATAGACCGCTATGGCTATCCGTTCTGCAGAGGCAGGATAATGGGCCGTCTCGAGACCGATATGGGCCAGTATGACTCCCCTGCCGATGTATTCTGGGCGACCGGTGCGTGCCTTATGGTCCGCAGTTCGGTATACAGGATGCTCGGAGGCCTTGACAACAGATTCTTCGCGCATATGGAGGAAATCGACATGTGCTGGAGGATGCAGCTGGAGGGATGGAAGGTGACGGTGGTTCCCGCTTCGACGGTGTACCATGTGGGCGGCGGCACTTTGCCTGCTACTTCCCCGTTCAAGCTCTTCCTGAACTTCCGCAACAACCTGCTCATGCTGAGCAACAACCTGTCAAGGACATTCGCTCTGGGACTTTACCACAAGGGAATGAAGTCGGAGAAGGCGGCAGTCAAGGGAATGAGGATGGCAAGACGCCTGGTATCGTGGAGAATGATGCTGGACAGGCTTTCAGCAACTGTCTATCTTGCTACATTCAGAATCGACTGCTTCAAGGCAGTCCTTAAGGCACATAAGGAATACAGGAAACTTCGCAGGACTCCGTCGAAGAAGCAGATATGCAGTTATCTGGACATGTACGGAACGTCTGCAGAAGTGAAAGGAATATACAGGAAATGGATAGTTCTTCTGTCCATGCTGAAAGGGCCGAAGGTCTTTGGAAGCATAAGGACTGAGGATTTCTATAAATTCTAGAGATTATGAAGATCGTAATTGCTGGTGCAGGTGAGGTAGGTTCACACCTTGCGAAGATGTTGAGTAATGAGGCAAATGAGATCACCGTCATCGACATGAACGGTGAGAGACTTGACGTACTCAGATCACATACCGACGTGATCACTGTGGAGGGTAACCCTTCTGCGATCCACGTCCTTCAGGAGGCGGAGGTATCGACTGCCGACCTCTTCATTGCAGTGAACCCTTCCGAGTCGCAGGATGTCAATATCGTCAGCGCCATGCTCGCCAAGAAGATGGGTTGCAAGAAGGCTACCGCACGAATCAACAATGAGGAGTACCTTTCGTATGAAAACAAATATCTGTTTACAGAGATGGGTATCGACCTTCTGTTCTATCCGGAAAAGATTGCTGCCGGAGAGATTGTAGACCTTCTCAAGAGAAGCGCATCGACTGATTCTCTCGCTTTTGCACGTGGCAAGCTTCAGGTGGCTGTCTTCAAGCTTGAGGACGAGTCGCCGATGATCGGTATGAACATGGTCGAGTTCAGCCAGGCGGCAGCAGAAGACGGCATGAAGTTCCGTGTTGTTGCGATTTCACGTGGAGACCAGACCATCATCCCGAAGTTCGATACAAAGTTCAAATATCACGACCTCGTGTTCATCGTTTCGAAGCGTGAGGGTGTGGATGTGCTGATGAAATATCTCGGAAAGAGAAACATCGAGGTGGACAAGGTAATGATCCTTGGAGGAAGCCCTATTGCGGAAATCGTTGCAAAACAGATTTCAAAGCAGGTGGATTCGATCAAGCTCATTGAGCTTAACAAGGAAAAATGTCTGCATCTTTCGGAGACTCTGCCTAGCAATGTGATCGTTGTCAACGGTGACGGCCGAAACTCAGATATGCTTCTCGAGGAGAACATCCGCGATTATGATGCGTTCGTGGCGGTGACCAACAACTCGGAGACCAATATCCTTGCGTGCGTTGCGGCGAAGAGGCTCGGTGTGGAGAGGACGATTGCCGAGGTTGAGAACATCGAGTACATCAAGCTTGCTGAGAGCATGGGTGTGGATGCTGTGATCAACAAGAAACTGATTACAGCAGGTCGTATCTTCAAGTTCACTCTCTCCAACAAGGTAAGATTCATCAAGTACATGAGCGGAACCAATGCAGAGGTTCTGGAATACATCGTCGCTCCTGAAACAGAGATCACAAAGTGTCCTCTCAAGGACATGGCATTCCCTGCCAACGCCATCATTGGCGGTATCATCCGTGGTAATGAGTCGTTCATCGCTGTTGGTGACACTCAGATTCAGGCATATGACAGAGTTGCAGTATTTGCCCTTCCTGAAGCAGTCAAGGAGGTGGATAAATTCTTCAGATAATTTTCTATGGCAAGCTACTTACAGATTGAGAACATATCAAAGAGCTACGGTCCGAAGATTCTTTTCGAGAAGATCGGATTCAATATAAATGAGGGCGACAAGATCGCTCTCATTGCACCTAACGGTACAGGCAAGACTTCTCTGATGAGGATTCTTGCGGGAAAGGACAAGTCGGATTCCGGCGGAAAGATCATGTTCCTCAAGGACATCAAGATTGCCTTTCTGGAGCAGGACTATGATTTTGATCCGGAGAAGACCATCTTCGATCAGATCATGTCTTCGAGTACCGAGTTCACTGCAGGGCTCGACCAGGAGCATTTGTGGGAGTATGAACATAGGGTCGTGAAATTCCTGACCAACTTCAATCTTCCGAATCCTGAGCAGCTGATGAAAGAGCTCTCAGGAGGTGAGGTAAAGAGAGTTGCGCTGACCCAGATGCTTGCCAGTGAGGCTGAGTTCTTCATCATGGACGAGCCTACCAACCACCTCGACATCGATGCCATCGAGTTTCTTGAGGGCTATCTGGGACGTTCACGCTGTACGCTGCTGATGGTTACCCACGACCGCTATTTCCTAGACAGGGTCTGCAATATCGTCATGGAAATGGACCATGGTGCCGTCTATACATATAAAGGCAACTACCAGAACTATCTTGAGAAGCGTGAGGAAAGAATCACGAACTACAACGCCGAGACCGATAAGGTCCGCAATATCCTCAGACGCGAGCTGGAGTGGATCCGCAGTACGCCATGTGCGCGTACCGGAAAGGCGAGGTACAGGATCAATGCTTTCTACGACCTCAAGGACAGGGCGTCTCAGGTCTATACTCAGAAGCAGGTCAATATGGATCCTATGAAGGGTTCGACCCGTCTGGGCACAAAGATCATCAACTGTAAGGACCTGAGTTTCTATTATGGAGACCAGTGCTACCTTGACAAGTTCACATACAATTTCCAGCGCTACGAGAAGGTCGGCATCGTAGGCCGCAACGGCGCCGGCAAATCCACCTTCCTGAACATCCTGACCGGGAACATGTTTGAGGATGATCCTGGCATAATGACCGGAATCATCGAGCGTGGTGAGTCGTTGAAGATCGGCTACTACCACCAGAGCGGAATGTCATTCAACCCTCAGGATACAGTTCTCGACATAGTGAACGACACCTGGCTCCTGAACCGTTTCCTTTTCCCGCACGAGATGCTCAACAACAAGATCGAGAAGCTCAGCGGTGGAGAGAAGAGACGTCTTTACCTTCTGACCATCCTGATGCAGCAGCCTAACCTGCTGATTCTCGACGAGCCTACCAATGACCTTGACATCGTTACGCTCAATATCCTTGAGGAGTACCTTAAGGAGTTCGGCGGCTCGCTGATCATCGTTTCACATGACCGTCATTTCCTTGACAAGTTGGTTGACCATCTGTTCATTTTCTGCGGAAACGGTCTTGTAAAGGATTTCGTTGGAAGTTACAGCGAATACAGGGAGTTCATCAAGGAGTATGAGGCGGAGCAGCGTTCACAGGCCCGTGCAGAAGAGAAGGCTGCAAAGGAAAAGGCCGCAAAGGAAGCTGCGAAGGCTACAGGCATCGCTGAGGCACCTGCAAAGAAGAAGAAGCTGACATATAAGGAGCAGAAGGAGCTGGAACAGCTGGAAAAGGATCTGGAGGCTCTCGCAGCAGAAAAGGATGAGCTGGAATCAGCCCTCGGCAGCGGATCTCTCCCATACGACCAGCTTCAGGCAGCCTCACAGCGCATCGGCGAAATCATCGCCCTCACCGACGAGAAGGAATTCCGCCTCCTGGAACTTTACGAACTTCAGTAACAACACTGCCCCGAAAGCACATTCAGTTCTAGTATGCATACCTTGGCATAATAATGACAGTTTTTTCATCAAGGTCCCCTGAAAATAATCCCATAAGTAGCTAAACCTGCACACTTTAGCAATGTACCGGCGCTTGCAAATACGCAAGCAAGCGCCTCAAAGCAGACGCCGCAGCTCAGTCCAAGGGCTGCTCTGTCTGCTTTGTGCCACATATGGCCACGAAAAGTGCCTATTTCGTGGCCAATGTATGTCTAAATAGTATTTTGGCCATAAAAAGGGCTATTTTTGTGGCCAAACCATGTCAAAAAGATTCTGCGGCCAGAAATGAGGGCATTTTTCATTAATCATGAAAATTTTGGAACCAATTTGGGACAAATACCACAAAATAAAAAAACAAACCATTGAATTTCAATGATTTGCTTTTCAAAAAGTGACTCCGACAGGATAACTAAGGCGGTACAAACGCCTGGACTCTTAAACTTTCAAAGCAAAGGAAACTGGAGATTCATGAATGAAGGGAAAGAATAGTGGAGGAGGAAACAGACGCTACTTGAACAGGAGAGTAAAGATTGTTCCGTTCTCATCGCTTCGGGTCAATGTAAGCGAGCCATTGTGCAGACGCATGATCTGACGTGAAAGGCTCAAGCCTATGCCGGTGCCTTCCTGTTTTGTCGTGAAGAAAGGGACGAAGATCTCATCCTGGCTCTCACGGCTGATAGGGAGGCCGTCATTGGCAACACTGATGACGGTCTGTTCCGAAAGAGTGATATGGGTTGTTATAGTGATGTTCTTAGCATCTGCCTGAATGGCGTTCTTGACAAGATTGATCATGATCTGCGTGATCTGTCCTTCGTCAGCATAAAGAAGGATATCGTCAGATTTCTCAACGTATGTACATGTAGCTCCGCTCATCACAGCCTGCTCCCTTGTAAGGCTGATGACCCTTTCAACCAGTTCTCTGAAGTAGAAGGCCTTCTTTACAGGAGGAGCCACTCTGGTAAGATTCCTATATGAATCCACAAACTTGATCAGGCCTTTGGAAGACTGGGAAATCGTGCTCAGACCATTCTTGAGATCGTCGCTCAATCCGTCAAAGCTCAAAAGAGTTTCACTTAATGAAGAAATAGGAGTCACAGTGTTCATAATCTCATGTGTCAACACACGGATAAGCTTTGACCACGATTGCTGCTCATTCTCCGCAATCTCATTACTGATATCATTGAAAGCTATGATTCGCACTGTCTGCTTGCCGATAGTCGCCTCAGAAGTTGTCAGTGAAATCGTCATCTTTCCGCTTTCATTATAATAGCTCGCCCTCTCCTCGCTTCCGTCAGCAATGGTCTGGAATGACTCATACAACGAGTCGCTCACTGCACGGAGCTGCCTTATATGACCGAAAGTGGCGATACCAAGAAGACCGAGAGCCATATTGTTGCAATAAGCCACACGGCCATCCTTCTCGACAACTGCAATGCCGGTCTTCACATGATCCAGCATCAGACCGAAATACTTTTCCTGCTCAATGATCTCGTGACGTTCCTTGTCGAAGATATTGCGAAGACGATTCAAAGTCTTATTGAACTTTCTGCCTCTCCAGCGCTTCTCATCAAACCTGAAGTTCAGTTCCTTATCTTCCAGAGCGTCCAGCATATAAGCCACCTTTGCCCTCATCTTGCGGGAGGTGAGAAAAGAAGTGACAGCAGCTGTAATCACAACTGCTGCAATGACAATCAATATGATGGTTAGATTCGTCATCAGATATCATATTTCTTCAGCTTGGCATAAAGCGTCGGCCTGCTGATGTTAAGGAGCTTTGCTACCATCGAAAGATTGCCGCCGAACCTGTCCATCGCTGCCCTGATGGCTCTTTCCTCAGCATTTTCCAATGTGTCAACGGATGAAGTCGGAGTGGTTTCCTCGGCTGATTTGATCTGCGGAAGCTCAAGATCTTGAACATCCAGGGTTTCTCCATCAGAAAGAATCACAGCCTTCTCGATGCAGTTCTGAAGCTCGCGGATATTGCCGCTCCAGTATTGACCTTTCAGCAGTTCCTCCGCTTCAGGAGTGAGTCCGGAAACCTGACGACGGTACTTTTCCGCATACTTATCAATGAACATCTTAGCCAACGGAACAATTTCGTCAGTCCTCTCACGAAGAGCCGGCAGATAAAGATGCATAGTATTGATTCTATAGTAAAGATCCTCACGGAATTCTCCGTCCTTCACCATCTGTTCTACGTCCTTGTTGGTAGCGCATATCAATCTGATATCAACAGGAATGGCCTTTGTATCACCGACTCTTGTAATGGTCTTGTTCTGGATAGCCCTAAGAAGCTTTGCCTGGAGATGTAGAGGAATATTTCCGATCTCATCAAGGAAAAGCGTACCGCCATTTGCCTGCTCGAACTTACCTATATGATCTGCATGGGCATCTGTAAACGCACCTTTGACGTGTCCGAAAAGTTCGCTCTCGAAAAGGGTCTCTGTCAAGGCCCCTGCATCGACGCAGACCATAGGCTTCAACGCCCTGTCCGATCTGCGGTGGATCTCGCCTGCCAGCACATCCTTACCAGTTCCGTTCTCTCCCGTAATGAGCACGGAGGCGTCTGTAAGTGATATCTTCTCCACAGTTCTGCGGATAGCTGTCATAGCCGGACCCTTGCCCCAGTGCATCCTGATAGAAGAAGCCGGAACTGCGGAAACTTCACGAGCCTCCTTGCTTCGATTAGCATAGGCGGCCTTCAAGGTAGATACCAGCTTCTCGTTATCCCATGGCTTCACTATGAAGTCAAAAGCTCCGCGCTTCATTCCTTCGACCGCAAGCTGGATGTCTGCATAAGCGGTAAAGAGCACAACCTCGATATCCGCACTACGTTTCTTTATTTCAGAAAGCCAGAAGAGTCCTTCGTTGCCGGTATTGATGTCTGTATGAAAATTCATGTCAAGCAGGACAACGTCAGGTCGGAAGTCCGCAAGTCTGCTCATGAGTTCCTTCGGAGATGGAATCAGCTCTACCTCTGCAAAATGCATAGGCAGGAGCAGCCCAAGTGCCGCCCTGATGCCGCTGTTATCATCGACAACCAATATTTTTGCTTTGCTCTTTGCCATATAACCTATCTCGATTCAAACACAAATCCAACATACTACAAATCGTAGTAGGTTGGATAGGCTCTTATATACATGAGTAATATCTCAACTATTCCGGTAAGATAATCTGCGCCCACTCCGGAATATCGTCAACGTACATCTTTGCCAGTTTACCATTTGTCAATCGGTACTGAATACTTGCATCTTGATTATCGACAGAATTGTCATACACATATAATCTGTCCACTATTGGAGCGACTGTTTTACAGTTCTCAATGGACTTGTTATACCTTGAAACTATCTTTGGAATCGGTACGTCGTGCCCTCCTTCCATCACCCTACGTGCAATTCGTGACGCATTGATTGAAGGATGAGATGTTGAAATAAAGAACAATCTAATGAAGAAACCGACCGCCTTAGCTCTTATGATGAAATCAATCTTATCTTCAGCAGACATGACTGTCTCAAAGACGAAACTTTTCTTTTCTGCTAGGCACTGTTCTCTCCATTCTGCGCAATAGTTCGCAGCACTGATTATCGCTTCGCGTGAGTTCCAGTCTCCGAATTTATCCTTTGCGACTTCGTCTGGGTTGATGTATATTGTCCCTTCAGCCCACTCGTGGTGAAGAAATTTCTGCGTAACAGAAGTTTTGCCGGATCCATTGGGACCGGCAATAATAATAAGTTCAGGTCTATGCATATTATTAAGCATTAACAACGCTGTTTATTCTTTCAGCCCATTTCTCACGCTTAGCAGCCACATTACGCTTCATCTGTGAGAAATATTCTTCGTCAGCCTTCTTTCTGCGTGCTATAACCTCTGCCGTGACCTCAGTCATAAGCTGGCTGAGCATTTCGTCACTCGGTTCCTGTCCTGATATGAACCTGTATGAATTCATCTCCTTCTCTGACATAGTCTCAAATATTTGTCCAAATGCAAAATTAACAAATTGTTCAGATAAATCATTCTATAGCTGATAATTTCAAATTTTATTCCTTCGAGACATATTCTCCCTGCATTTCCGTATTGTAAAGACATTCTAAAACCACTTTACAAAAGTGTAAAGTTTCTTTACACTCCAAAAGAAAGTTAAAAATCATAATATATTGAATATTAGCATGTTGTAACTTTTGGCACGGGGCATGTTCACTATTTTGACGAAAATGTAACTATGCCCTATAATAAATGAGACATGAAATCATACCTATAGTATTCGCTATGCTCCTGACATCGCTGACTGCACGTGGTCAGCAGGAGATGGGCCTGTCAGAGGTGATCCATACCGCCCGCAACCAGTCGGTCGAGGCATTGGAAGCCAAGCAGGCGTTCATCTCTACATATTGGGCATACCGCTCATATCAGGCAAGCAGGCTGCCGTCATTCTATATGTACGGAAACCTCATGAACTTCGACCGTTCACTGACTCTTCTTCAGAACCCCGAGGACGGAACACTCAACTATGTCAGCTCGAACAACCTCCAGAACGGAGTCGGA
>JAFZFH010000013.1 GCA_017555965.1 Bacteroidales bacterium | reverse complement strand
TATAGTACCTTTGTCATGTCGTGGAGTTGTTTATGTTTTTATTCGCACTTCAAATATAATAAAACTTTCCGACAAAAACAATAGCTATTCCTTTGACTATCAAAAGAATAGCTATTTTATTTTAGGCTGTACCGATGTAGTTCAGGAGGGTAACATAAGGAAAACCATGGCCGCCCGTGGCCTTGTGAACGGGAGGGACCCACGAAGTGGGAGGGATTTAGTTTTCCGTTGTTATCCTCCTGAACTTCTCTTCACCCCCCCAAAAAAAACAGAAGCTGACCTTTTGGGTCAGCCTCTTTTATTGTGCAGGAGTCCACTTCCTTTCTATCAGGTCCTGAATAGGAACATTATACAGGACTTGTATAATCGGTATAAAAACGATAACTTCACAAACAAAATTAAATTGTCAAATGAACATCGGATTATACACCCTTACGTCGCCGCTGCATGATGAGAATGCGGTGAATGTCTCATCAACAGAATTTGTAGGTCAGATCGAAGATAATCTCGGCTGTCAGTTCGACTTCTGCGGATCAGACTTCAGTACATACGGATCTCACGACCTTGACGTGATATACGTCAGGACAGGCGGTACAGAAGGACTCTTCAAGGATGTCTTCCATAGCCTGGAAGGCAACATCCTCCTGCTTACATCAGGCAAGAGCAACTCACTCGCGGCATCGCTGGAGATTCTGTCCTACCTGAGACAGCAGGGACGCAAGGGCGAGATTATCCATGGAAGCGTGAATTATATTGCACAGCGACTGTCGCTTCTGACTAAAGTCAATGCCTCCAGACAAGCTCTGCAGGGCCAGAACCTCGGCATCATCGGACAGCCATCAGACTGGCGAGATGCTGCTGGCGCATTGCACAGTACCGTTCGACATGATCCGTAAATTCTCGTTCAACACCCACTTTGAGTCAGGCATCGGCCTTGCCTTACACGGCGAGCTCCCTGAAGGCGATGCAACCATCGCAAAGATCTCAGGAGACCTGAGCCGACACTTCTTCTGCAAGGCAGACCTCACATGCAACCCATACGAAAAGAGCCTCTGCAGAACCCAGATTACAATGAAGGTTGAAAACAACCCATCTGAAGTCTGCAGAGACTATTTCCTCAAATCCCCTATCGGCAACCACCACGTTGTCTTTATCGGAGATCAGACCAATCTTTTTGACGCTTTCATCGAAAGCATATAATATATAAGATTTATCATGAAGCGAATTCTTGCAATTCTTGTATCGACTATCTGCATGAGTTTATACGCTTATGCACAAGATGCAGTCTACCTTGTTTCAAACCCACAGACTGCCAGGTGGTCATATATAGAAACAGACAGCAAAGGCAAACAGATAGCGACCATTTACAATTCTGTCGAATCTATCGAAGGAGATGGGGTGAATGGCAAATTAAAGATACTTGTCGAAGAAGTTCCTGTTGCGTCTCCAAAAGATACCATCAAGAGTTTCAACTTCTATCGTTTCAAGGATGGAGAAATCATAGCTGACATATATGCCGGATTTGAAGACACTCTATTTGAAGGCAAATTAGACAGTCTTGTGCGCAACACCATCAAGGAGAGATATTCGGATCTGTCAGAAGAACAAAAGAATGAAGTTATTGAGGAGGTAAAATCCGAAATCTTCCAGGTATCCGGTGAGACACGAGGAGTACCACGTTATCCTAAAGTCGGAAAACTGCCAGATTACGAATTCCACTGCAAGATGAACATAATGAGCATGAAGGTACTTGGAGAGGATCGAAAAGTTGTAGGAACAGAGAGCATTCAAACTGAAGCCGGATTGTTTGATTGTTTTATCATTGAAGAAACCATAACCATCAAATCCATGATGATGAAGGATGTAGAGACAATCAAGTCATGGTACGCCCACGGTATAGGTCTTGTGAAGGAGGTTACTTACGACAAGAAAGGAAAATTGCTCTCAACAATGATTATGAATAAAGTCAATTAGTGATAAAATTCCAAATATGGGAAAGAAGGAAGGAGTAAGGAGGCTATTCAACAACATTGCCTCTGATTATGACAGACTTAACCACATCCTTTCGCTCAATATCGACAAGGGGTGGAGAAGAAAGGCGGTACGCGAAATCGCAGATCAGGAGATGCCGGTCAAGGTACTTGATATCGCGTGCGGAACAGGCGACTTCACCATTGAGATTGCAAGGAAACTCCCTGCTGGAAGCCAGGTAATGGGAGTAGATATCTCAGAAGGAATGATGCAGATCGGCAAAGAGAAAATAAGGAAAGCAGGAGTTGATGCTGAAATGTCCATTGCTGATTGTGAAGCATTGCCATATGAACCGAACACATTCGACCGAATAACTGTAGGATTCGGCGTCCGCAATTTCGAGCGCCTTGAGCTCTGTCTTGAAGAGATGTACCGAGTGCTCAAATCGGACGGAAAATTAGTGATTCTTGAACTGTCATTACCATCAAACGCTTTAATTCGTAGCTTCTACCTTCTTTATTTTCAAAAGATTATGCCAGCCATCGGCGGATACATTTCAGGCGACAGAGGCGCATACGAATATCTTCACACATCGGTTCTCCGCTTTCCGGCACCAGAAAAATTCATCGCCATGCTGAAGGCTGCAGGTTTCGCAGAAGTTGAACACCGCTCCCTCACATTCGGCATCTGCAGAATGTACGTCTGTCAGAAGCGGCAGGTATAGATCCCCGGTCAAGCCGGGGATGACAGGAAGAGCCGGGGATGACAGGAAGAGCCGGGGATGACAGGAAGAGCCGGGGATGACAGGAAGAGCCGGGGATGACAGATGACACCTAACGTCATGCCCGACTAGATCGGGCATCTGACCGGGGATGAAGAATAAGCATCACACTCAGTCGAGAGTGATGCTTTCGATTTTAAGGCGGAGAGTTCCGGAAGGGACCTGTGCCTCTGCTATTTCACCGACCTTCTTACCCATTAGGGCAGCACCGATCGGTGATTTCAACGAGATCTTGCCGGCCTCGAGATTCATCTCGTGCGGACTTACGATCTCGAATTTCATTCGGGTGTTCGTCGCGAGATTCGTGAATTCGACCTTGCTCAGAAGGCAGACCCTGTCTCTCGGAAGAGCATCGGGATCAATCACACGGGAATTATCCAGTACCTTCTGCAAAAAGCGGATGCGGCTGATGGTCTTCGCCTGTTTGCGCCTTGCCTCACGGTAACCGGCATTCTCACTTCTGTCACCCTGCGCGCTCGTCTCTGCGACATCCTCTCTCACCTGGGGATAGACCACGTGGATAAGGTGATTCAACTCGGTCACAAGTTCATCGTATCGTTGTTTTGACAAATATTCCATACCGCAAAGATACTCATTTTACATTGACTTCTCGAACTCCGCAGTAATCTGCAGAATCTCCTCACCGTACTTCTCAAACTTAGCATCACCGAAACCCTTGATCCTCATGAGTTCGGCCTTGGTCTTCGGAACCAAAGCTGCAATATCCATCAAGGTCGTCTGATGCATGATCATGAATGCTGGAACATTATCCTTCTTGAACCTCTCGAGCCTCCATTCCTGAAGCCTTTCCCTCAGCTGCTCGTTCACAACACCGGCCTCCCCTTCCTTACGCACGATCTTCTTCAGCCTCCTGCTTTTGGACGATCGGTCTTCCAACAGACAATCAGTCTTGATCTTATTATATCCGTCGACAGAGAATCCATCCTCCAGAATCATATTCAAAGATTTCAGGAGTATATCGACATATACATCCATCTCGTCATATGCTTCGGTCACGATCTTCTTGACCTCCTTATTGTCGATTTCCAGCCCACGAGTGCCCGAAAGACTCTCCCTGCATGGTCCGAGCAACGGCAGGAAATACTCCGCTGCCTTCCTAAGACGGGTCGTCAGAAAGTCCTGATCATGATCCTGGGTATGCTCGATCTTGCTGAGCTGAAGTTTGAAGGTATCAGCAGTCTTCTTCAGATCTTCCACCTTCGCCAGAGCATCGCATATCTCGCTATACTCAGCCGAATATATCCTCTCGAGATTCTTCCACCATATTTTCCTATATGCGTCGATTCTGCCCACAAGGCTGTCAAAGCTGAAGATTTCCCGCATACAGTCATATCTGTATGCCTTTTCCTCGTTGTTCAGCCTCGTCTCGACCATTTGATAATCCGGCCTGCTCGCATTGAAATCCGACACATGATAATCCGTATATATCGACGACATCCTGATCGGCGAATCGAGCGAAATACCTTCGAGACTACGGCATCTCGACAAAGCGACGTACACCTGACCGAAGGCAAAAGCCGCTCCCGCATCGATAATCACTCTATCGAACGTCAGTCCCTGGCTCTTATGGATCGTAATTGCCCATGCGACCTTCAGAGGAATCTGTCTGAACGTTCCGATGACCTCAGGCTCGATCTCTCCGCTCTCGTCGTTCAGGACATATTGGACATTCTGCCATTCCACAGGATTGACAACAATGGAATTACCCTCCATATCCCGCACAGTAACAGAGCCTTTAGGATTTATATCATCCACCTTGCCAATCTTGCCGTTATAGTATTGGCCTTCGCTGTCGTTCCTGATGAACATTACCTGCGCATCCTTCTTCAACGAAAGTACAAAGTCCGCAGGGTAACTGTTTTCCGGGAAATCGCCATCCACATCAGCCTCGAACATCGTCAGTTCCCCCGGCAGCATCTCCAGCTTTCTGTTGTTGACGCTATCTGCCTGCGCATTGTGGGTGGTAAGTCGTATGGTATCCTCATCACTCTCGTATGCATTCACACGGGAATTAAGGACTCTCATCGTTTCATCGGTCGGCTTGTTGTCACGTATCGCATTGAGGACATCAAGGAAATCACGGTCCTTCTGTCGATAGACCTTCTGCAGCTCGATCGTGATATAATCCAGTTTCTGGAGGGCCTTCGAATGGAAGAAATATGGGGACGGATAGACCTGGGACATATATTGACGCTCGTCCTCCTTGACCACAGGGGACAGCTGCTGCGGATCGCCGATCATCAGAAGCTGCACGCCTCCGAACGGTAGGCTGCTCTTGCGCAACTTCCTGAGAGTCATATCCACAGCATCAAGCAGATCGGCCCTGACCATGGATATCTCATCTATTATGAGAAGGTCGAGAGTACGGATGATCTTCAGTTTTTCCTTTTTGAAGTTCCTTTTGCTTTCAGGCATCTGATATTCCGTAATAAGTTCCTTTACATCAGGAAGATACGGACAGAGCGGTAACAGGAAGAACGAGTGGATTGAGGAGCCGCCGGCATTGATCGCCGCCACTCCGGTCGGAGCAAGGACTACTAAACGCTTAGACGTTGTCTTGCAAATGTGCTTAAGGAAAGTCGTCTTTCCTGTTCCAGCCTTTCCAGTCAGAAACACAGACCTTCCCGTACAGTTCACATACCTTTCCGCCGTCTCAAAAATAGCATCCTTCTCCATTTCGTTGCTCCTTTAGCGCAAAGATAGGGCAAAAACTTGTATCTTTACAAGATAAACACGACACTATGAACAAGACAGTACTGATAACCGGCGCCTCCAGCGGAATCGGAGCAGGATGCGCCAACAAATTTGCCTCTCAGGGAGCCCGCCTGATCCTTAACTCACGCAGCACAGACAAACTCACTGCCCTCGCTCAAGAGCTGATGGAAAAATACGGCACAGAATGCTACGTAATGCCATTTGACGTATGCGACCGCAAGGCAGCAGCAGCCGCTTTAGAGTCACTTCCGGAAGAATGGAAAACTATCGACATCCTCATCAACAACGCCGGCCTGGCCATCGGAGTCGACAAGGAACACGAAGGCAACATCGACGAATGGGAGATCATGATCGACACAAACATCAAAGCCCTTCTGTCAATGACCCGTCTTGTCGTACCTGGAATGATCGAACGCGGATGCGGACACATCATAAACATCGGTTCAATTGCAGGAGACGCCGCATATCCGGGAGGAAGCGTCTACTGCGCGACCAAGGCCGCAGTGAAGGCATTGTCAGACGGCCTTCGCATCGACCTCGTCGACACGCCACTCCGCGTCACCAACATCAAGCCGGGACTCGTCGAAACCAACTTCTCCGTCGTGCGATTCCGCGGAGATAAAGATAGAGCAGACAACGTCTATAAGGGCATCAAGGCCCTCACCGGCGATGACATCGCAGAAGTAGCATACTTCGCAGCATCCGCACCTGCACACATGCAGGTCGCAGAAATCCTCGTCATGCCGACCTACCAGGCCACCGGAACCATCGTATCAAAGAAATAAATGAACAGCTTCCCACAAGAATCAGTAATAACAATATAAACACAACTATGAAAGTAATTATCCTAAACGGTAGCCCAAAGGCTAAAGGCAACACAGCGACAGCGCTTCGTGAAGTAGAGAACACACTCCATCAGCAGGGAATTGAAACAGAATGGATCCATGTAGGCAACAAGGACATCCGCGGATGTATCGCATGTAACGGATGCTGGAAGAGCGGACTCTGCGCCTTCGACGACATCGTGAACGAGATATCGATGAAGATGCGCGACGCAGACGGCCTTCTCATCGGATCGCCGGTATACTTCGCATCCCCTAACGGAACGATGCTCTCACTCCTCGACAGACTCTTCTACTCAAACCTCCACAGCGACTGGACAATGAAGGTAGGAGCATCGGTAAGCATCGCACGCCGAGCAGGAACAACAGCCACAATGGACGTACTGAACAAATACTTCCTCAAGACCAACATGCCTGTCGTACCTGCAAACTACTGGTCTATCGCCCACGGAACAGTTCCTGACGAAGTGATCCAGGACAAGGAAGGAATGCAGACCATGCGCCAGCTCGGACTCAACATGGCCTTCATGATCAAGGCAATCCGCCTCGGCCTCCAGGAATACGGCTCGCCGAAACTTCAGGAAAAGATCACTGAAACCCACTACATCAGATAGTCCCCAGTCCTGGATTTAAACCTTTCTCTCTTATTATTGTCTAAGAAAGTGAGTACTCAAGAAAACATATTGTTGAACCCATTAAAACTGACAAAGCTATGAAGAGAAGATTGCTAATGGTATCAGCTATGATACTCCTGCTCGGTTCACAGGTAGAAATGAGCGCACAGAAGAAAGGTGGACCAGACGACAAGAGACCTGGCATGGAAATGCGTGATGGCAGAAAGCCAGGCGGACCTATGGATAAGAAAGCTATCAGTCAGGGTGACATCAAGAGAGTTCAGGACTATTACTTGAAGAAGTACAGAATAAAGCTCTCAAAGAAAGAAGCCGAAAGGATCCTGATGGAAGAAATGAGAGAGGGCGGCAGACGCGGCCCAGGCCCAGGTCCAAGACAGGAACCTCCAAGAGGCGACAGACCAGAACCACCAAGAGGACCTCAGGGACCTCCAAGAAAGTAAATAAACCAGAAAACAACATCAGCCCAAACAATCAAGTTTGGGCTGATTATTTTTTACTGCTTGATCGCCTTCAGATACTGAACAATAGTCTCAAGAACAGCCGGAGAAATCGTCTCCTCAATTTCGACGTACTCAGCCACAGCTCCTGTATTGCATCTCTGGAACAGATGGTTCACGCCGTCTACCGCCTCTATGCTGTTCTTTGCATTCTCAGGAAGTCCGCTGCGAAGTGCAGAAAGATTAGCCTCATACTCGACCTGAACATCCTTAGTTCCGTTCAGAGCAAGAACCGGACATGTCACTTTAGCCAGCAGAGGACGCATATCGAGCGAAAGGAAATTCCTCAAATATGGCATCTGAATCTGGGTGAGAACAGCCAGAAAGTTCTGCTTCAGCTCATCAGGAAGATCATAATTGTCAATCCTCGGCATGCTTCCGCCATTGACTCTCACATCGAATGCCTCCGCTATCACCTTACAATAAGTCTCGACCACATCAGCATCATATCCCGCCTGCGCGATGGCAATCCTGTTCTGCGCCACAAGCGCTTCCGCACCCGACACCACCATACCTGCAAGCGAAACCACGAAATCCACCTTCTGCTCAGCTGCAAGCATCAGAGCAATCGTGCCGCCTTCGCTGTGACCGATGACGCCGACCTTATCGAAACGGCTCCTGAGATATTCCACACCGGCAAGAGCATCATTCTTGAAATCCTCTGTGGTGCAATCATTTATATTTCCCTTATAACCACTGAATGCCCTATCGTCATATCTGAGCGTCGCTATCCCCGCCTTTGCCAGAGCATCCGCGATGACCGCGAACGGCTTATGGTCGAACACCTCTTCGTCGCGATTCTGCTGACCGCTTCCGGTGACCATAAGAAGAACTGGAGTCGTGCGCGAACAACCTTCCGGAAGCACAAGTGTGCCGTTGAGAGCGACATCACCATTGGCGAACGACACCTCCTCCGTTCCATATGGGAACGGTCCCTGAGGAGTCTGAGGACGCTTCGGTCTGTCATCGCCCGGAGTAAGAGTCAACGGAAGAGAGATGGTTCCCTGCTTGAACGTTCCGGCAATCTGCTGCATCACATGAAGACCTTCATAACTCGCACCCAACGACGGAATCTTGATCGAAATGACGCCAAAGCCCTTCCTTTCCAGCTGGATCGGAATACCTCTCACCCCCTGATCGGGAGAATCGGCGGTCGGATTTTCATCATCGAGATGGAAGACAAGCGAAAGTTTTGTGCCCTGCACATCAAGTTTTCCGGACCATGTGCCCGTCTGCGCACCCGCCTGGACGGCGAACAACGTCATCGCAACCACGAATGTCAATATGTGTTTCATGGTATAATACATTTATAATTCCTTGATCACACGGCATGGATTGCCGACAGCGACGACATCCGACGGAATGTCCTTCGCGACGACCGATCCCGCACCGATGGTCACATTATCCCCTATCGTCACACCAGGAAGGATCGTGACACTTCCTCCGATCCATACATTATTTCCGATCGTCACTGGCTCCGCCCATTCCTTTCGTGTATTTCGCTCGATCGGGTCGGTGCTGTGGCAAGCGGTATATATGCTCACATTCGGACCGATGAAGCAATCATCACCGATAGTGACCTTCGCCTCATCGAGGACTGTAAAATGGAAATTTGCGAAGAAGCGTTTTCCAACAGATATCTGCTTTCCGTAGTCGCAGTAGAACGGCTGATTGATGATGATGGCATCATCCCCGATATGTCCGAGCAGGTCCTTCAGGATCTGCAGACGACCTTCGCAATCAGCAGGAGACAACGCATTATACTTGTGAATCACCTCCTTGACTGCATTCAGCTCAACCAGCAGTTGAGAATCTGTCGCCGAGTAGATCTTCCCGGCAAGCATCTTTTCCTTCTCTGTCATTTAGTGAAGTTTTTGTGTCTGTAAAGTTATCACATTTTCCTGAAAATCGATATCTGGATATGAAATACCATGCCTAAAGAATAATGTAGAGCAACGAGCCGACGCTGATCACAATCCAGAGAAGGACGCCCTGGATCAGAGGCTTGATGCCGACAGTGCGTAGAACGTCGACTGAGAGGGAGGCTCCAATGAAGAACATCGTGAGAGTCAGACACTTGCGAGCAAATCCTGAAACAAAGGCACCGAATGCAGGAACGCCATCGAGAACGAATGTATTCAGAAGGATCGCAATGATGAAATAGAGGATGAACCACGGAATCGTGATCTTGCGGTCCTGACTCTTGAAGATGAACGACGTAGCGAGCGCCAACGGAATGATCCACAACGCACGAGTCAGCTTGATGGTCGTAGCCACCTTGAGCGCCTCTTCACCATATGCCGCACCAGCACCAACGACCGAACTGGTGTCATGGATGGCGATGGCCGCCCATGTGCCGAACTCCTGCTGCGAGAGCCCCAACCAATGGCCGATCGAAGGGAATATGAACAGAGCGATGGCATTCAGAACGAAGACGACGGCGAGCGCGACGGACATATTCGCCGGCTTGGCCTTGATGACCGGACCCACGGCAGCGATGGCACTTCCGCCACAAATCGCAGTACCCGAACTGATCAGATACGCAGTCTCCCTGTCGACCTTCAGAAGTTTTCGGCCGATCAGCATACCGACCACAAGCGTACCCACGACCGACACGATCGTAAACAACATTCCCTCGCGACCTGAAGCAAGAGACTCATAAAGGTTCATACCGAATCCGAGTCCGACGACAGAGTACTGAAGAAGCATCTTCGAGAGCTTCTTATTGACGCTCGGATAGCCCTGTCCACACACTAACGCGTAGGCAAGACCCAGGAACAACATCACAGGAGGCGTACACCATCCTGACAAGAATCGCAACGCCGGTACATAAGCCCCGAAAAGGCACACAGCCGCAATCACAACGATCGCAATGTATATTTCTTTGGAATATCTTTTCATGTTATTGATTTAGAGAACCTCCGCAATCTTATCCAGCAGTCCCTCATCTGCCGGAAGCCATTTGACTGACCTCAACGTATCTTTTGAGAGCCATGCAGCTGCTTCGTGCTCATTCAGGTGGAGGGATTCAGAAACGAGACTGCAGACGAAGCAATGCATCGTCAGATGGAAAGTCGGATAGTCCCACTCCACCGTCTCCAGAAGGTCGCCAACCTCGATCTCAGCATCAAGTTCCTCACGGATCTCACGCTTCAACGCCTCCTGCGGCGACTCCCCTTTCTCCATCTTACCTCCAGGAAACTCCCACCAGCCGTGCCACTCACCATAGCCTCGCTGTGTGGCAAACACCTCTCCATTGCGTATTATAATCGCTGCTACTACTTCGATGGTTTTCATTGTATCTGCTCTTTAAGATTTTAGAACTTCGCAAAGTTAAAAATAAAAAGTCGGAGAAATTTTGTAATTTCGCATTGATTAAGATAAATCAAACAACGTATGAGTCCCGAAATACAACAACTGACTGAGCGCATAAAACTATTCACAAAAGAAAGAGACTGGGAACAGTTCCATAATGCAAAAGATCTTGCATTAGCATTATCAATAGAAGCCAGCGAATTAAACGAATGCTTCCTATGGAAATCTCATGACGAGGCTAAGGTCGAAAAGGTTAAGGACGAATTGGCAGATGTCCTGATCTACGCCATTCTCTTTGCCGACAAATATGGATTTGACATCTCTGAACTCATATTGGAGAAACTCGAGAAAAACGCTGCAAAATATCCAGTCGACAAGGCTGGAAAAGCCCTGTGCGCGTGACCCCCGAAGCCCAGTGCCGTTGACCCTCGCGGTCCAAAATTCGCTGACCCTTTAAGTGCCATATAAAATTGACCCCTACCTATGTGATATAGGCAGGGGATTTTTTGTAGTTTTAG
>JAFZFH010000079.1 GCA_017555965.1 Bacteroidales bacterium | reverse complement strand
ATCGCGGGTATCATCGCCTGCATAGCGGCAGGCGTGGCAGTGATTAAGGTCGTGCTGCACTACTTCGAGGGTCATAACCTCAATGCATGGGAGCTGGGCAAGCCGCTGATCCTGATGATGATGGTCTGCAACTTCAACACCGTCGTCCTGGGACCGGTGGATGCCATTGTGAACATCATCTCCAGGGAGACCATCAAAATCATGAACGTGGATACCGGAGACTACATCACCCGGTGGGCGGACAGCATGAACCAGATGACGGTACTGAACTTCATCCAGAACGAGGAGAACTACCAGAAAGAGCTGGAGGAGATAGCGGAGAACGACTCCGTGGTAGGCAAGTTCTTCGCGAAGCTGTGGTACGGAGTGAAGAAGTTCCTGCTGAACTTCTTTAGCGTCAAGACGATGACACTGGCCGGACTCATCGCCGGCATCCTGTTCACCCTGGTCAAGGTGCTGCTCTTCGCCCAGCAGATTCTGTGCTGCCTGTACATGACCCTCAATGCCCTGTTCGGCCCGTTCGTGATGGCCATAAGCATCATCCCGGGCTATGAGGCAGGCATGAAGGGATGGATAGCACGATACCTTCAGATAGCGCTGTGGGTTCCGATAGGATACATCATACTCGGACTGAGCCTCCTGTTCGTCGAAGGGTTCTGCACCATGGCCCGTCAGGGACAGATGGGGCTGGGAATAGAGTGGACGATGATCGTCCTCCAGACGGTGACGCTTGCTGCCGTGGCATCCGTGCCGAAGATCGCCGGATGGTGGATCGACTCCACAGGAGCCAACGACGCCCACGGATCGATCACCAACCCTATGAGGATGATGGCAAGACGATTTATTAAATCTTAAAATATCATGGATAAACTAATCAAGCATTTCAATGACATAGACCAGTCATTCAAGGCAATGAAGTGGGTCACCGCCCTGGCTTTGGGCGCAGCGGTGGTGGCCATGCTGGGGACCGCCCTGGTGTTCATCAGCAAGACCAGCTCGCTCACCGACACCATCTACGTGGTGGACAGGGGGTCGGCGGTGATGGCCAACCGCTCCCCCGAGGACGGCTACAGGGACATCGAGGCGGATGACCACGTGCTCAGGTTCCACGAGCTGATGCTCAATGTCACTCCCAACGCGGAGTCCATCAAGAGGAACATCGACAGGGCTCTGATCCTGTGCGACAAGAGCGCGTACGACTACTACATGGACCTGTCCGAGAAGGGATTCTACCAAAGGATGATCTCGGCGAACATCACTCAGGAGTTCGTCGCGGACTCAGTGAGGGTCGATATGGAGTCCTATCCGTACAAGGTGACCACCTACGGCAAGCTCTACCTGATGAGGGAGAGCAACATCAACCTGTACGAGTTCGAGAGCCAGGGACAGCTGGTGGAAGTGGAACGCTCCCCTTCCAACCCGCACGGGCTGATGCTGGAGAAATTCCACGTAACACGCAACGAGAACATAGGATCACGAAGGAGGAACTAGCATGTTTGACCTGTTCAGAAGACTTACATGGGCTCTGGATCATTTCAAGGGCAGACACCCTATGGCAATAGACAAGATAACCATCATCTTGGCCATAGGGCTGTGCCTTGTGATGCTGGTCCTGCAGATACGCAAACTGATTGGATGATATGGACAAGAACAAACTGATGATATACGGCGCAGCAGCGGCTTTCCTTGTCATTGCCGTGTGCATGTTCATTCCGGAGAAGAAAACGCCGGAAAACGAGGGGAAAAGGCCGAAAAACGAGACAACCGACGTTCCCGACGGAGAAGCCCAGAAGGTACCGAAATCAAAGTTGGAAGGATACGAGGGTGGTCCGGCCAAGAACCGCAACAGCGCGGCGGACATCTACTGGAACTCCAGGGACGAGACGCAGTTCACACAGGAGGAGCTAAGGCAGAGCTCTCAGGAGATGTTCGGCAGCGGCAAGCCGGCTTCTGCTCCGACATACACCGCACCGCCGGCAAGCAATCCCTACAGGGAGACGGCCGAGGAACGTGAGGCCCGTCACAGACGAAGACAGGAGGAGGCCATAGAGCTGGCCGAGAGGATGACAGCAGAAGAAACGGACCAGGAGAGCATCGGCACAGGGAGCATCACAGCTGAGGAGGTGGTCAAGGAACCCGAAAGGGTGGTCGTGACCCGTCAGTCGTCATCCATTTCCACATTGGATGATGACTTCTCATCAAGCGGAATGAGTTCGCTGGATGACGAGGGTTCCCTTACCGTCACCGGCGAGTCGCACCCGTTCAAGTGCATGTTCGCCAAGGAGAGCAGGGTCAAGAACGGGCAGAGGGTGTCGGTCATCTTGCTGGAGGACATCATGGTCGGAGGGATTCCCGTGCCGAAGAACACCCATCTGATGGCACGATGCAAGCTCTCCGACAGACTGGAGCTGGAGTTCGAGAACATAGAGATAGGAGGACGGATCCTGCACCTGGGATACGAGGCATACGATGTGGACGGAAGCAAGGGCATCTACTGCCCGGACGTCTCGGGAACCGGCAAGCAGGTCCGCTCCAGAGGATCCAACATCATCAGCTCCACCCTGTCCGGAAGGATGGGCAGGATAGCTTCTGAGGTACTTTCATCAGGAATATCCATAGCGCAGAGCGCCGGCGGAGAGATAACGGTCAGCGTACCTGCAGGATATACGTTCTACATCGTAAAGAGTCAGAAATGAAAAGGATAATACTAACACTGATTGCGCTGTCGTGCTTCAGCCTCGGGGGCTACTCACAGAGTGACTCCCTGAAGGTGTCGACAGCATTCACCACACATGTGATCTTCCCTACGGAGCTCACCTATGCGGACCTGTCCAACAGGGAGGTCGTGGCGGCAAAGATTATCGAGCAGAACAAGAACATCCTTGCCGTTAAGGCCAAGTGTATCTTCGAGGACATGACGAGCATCTCCGCCCTGGAATCCAACGGCAAGATGCACACCTTCATCGTGGCGTATGACCAGTACCCTGCCACCCTGGTCATCGACCTGCGCAAGGAAGCGACGATGACAGACGGAAACGTATCCCTGATGAGGAAGTCAGATGCTCCGACTCTTGAGGAGGTTGCAGCCGGCAAGCAGGCCCTGTATCATATCGGAGCCAGGAAGTACGGAATCATGGTGCTCTGCGAGAACATCATCTCCTACAGCGACATGACATACATAGTGCTGTCGCTTGAGAACCGGTCATCCGTGAGCTACAATGTCACTGACGCCACATTCGTTGTTGAAAGCAAGAAGAAGAGCAAGAGGTCCGTGGTATTCGAGCAGACCCTCTTCCCTAAGAACAGACACGGATCGCTCTCGACAGGAGCCGGTCAGAAGCAGATAATGGTCTATTCTCTTGACAAGCAGACCCTTTCAGAGAACCAGGTCATCAAGGTCTACCTCTATGAGGAAGGCGGACAGAGGAACCTGGAGATGACCATCGATACTAAGGATATAAATAAGGCGGGAAACTCACTCTAGGTACAGTTCTTGCTCCTGATGAAACTCCAAATGCTGGAGATATTGAAGCCATTATAAACGCTGATTTTTCAAGAGAAGTTTGTTTTTGTAACAATAATTTTCGTATCTTTGCAGCAACATGTTCACCCCGCTTCCCGTAAGAACAGCGCGCTCAGGGTGGACTTTTTATTTTATACAATATGGCAAAGACACTATATAACGAATCTCCGCTGACCACCGGAGGCATGATTCAGTTGCTCAAAAGCAGAGGACTTACATTCAAGGATGAACCCAAAGCATCCCATCTGCTTGACCACATCAGCTATTTCAGATTCAAGAGCTATCTTCTGCCACTCATCCAAAACAAGCAGACCGGCACATTCAAAAACGGAGCAGCATTCGAAGATGCTTACGCGCTCTACAAATTTGACTCATCCCTTCGCAAACTCATATGTGCCGAGATGGAAAAGATCGAGATCTCACTGAGGACAATAGTCTCTCAGGAACTCTCCCATACATATTCCCCATATTGGTTCACGGACAAGTCTCTCTTTGCCAACCAGACAAAACACTCCGGAATACTCTCAGGCATAGAAGCGGAACTGAAACGCTCCGACGACGACCAGATACTGGATTTCAAAAAGACATACAGCAACCAGTTCCCGCCAAGCTGGATGACAATGGAAGTATCCTCGTTCGGAACCCTCTCGCTCCTCTTCAAACATCTTAACGGAGGTAGGACAAAGAGAAACATAGCAAACCACTATGGAGTAGCAGACACCGTACTCGAATCCTGGATCCACAGTTTCGTGTATGTAAGAAACATCTGCGCCCACCACAGCCGCCTTTGGAACAAGACTCTGCGAGTAACCGGAGGATTCCCCAAAAGAACCGCACATGGCTTCATCAACACCAAAGTGCAGAACGACAAAGTGTACTATGTCCTTTGCATCATCAGGTACATGCTTCAGATAATCAATCCGAACAGTTCCTTCACCACAAGACTCAAGCAACTCCTAAAAGACTACCCATCAGCCGACATCAAAGCTATGGGGTTCCCTTCAAACTGGGAAACAGAACCCCTCTGGAACACCAAATAACGCACTCAGGAGAAAATTACGGACTTTCATTATTTTGATGAGCATCTACCCATTCCAGAATCTCATCCCTGTAGAACATGAGGTTCTTGCCGCTCTTGTAGCATGGTATGTCCCCCCTGCTGGCCATTCGGTACACTGTGATGCGTGATAACTTGAGCATGTTAGCCACCTCCATGGTGGTAAGGATTTCTCGTCCGGATGAAGTCTTGGGTCTTCCTTCTGGAGTTTCCAAACGCTTGACCCTGTCAGTCAACGTACGCATCTGGTCCAGAAGAGCGGACATCATTCGAGGCATGTCATCAAATGTGACTTTAGTCTTTCTTGCTGTTTTCATATAATGTCGATTTGGTTTGCATTCCAAGATTCCACAGATATGATTCAACAGCATTGATGGAGTGTTCTGCAAACGGCTTTATTGACAGATCAGATACCCGGTCTATCTCTGATCCAGGAGTCTTGCAGAACTTCGTGAAGGTAGAGTTGATGGTGGCAACAGAAGCGAAGAAGTCAGGAAAGGAAGTCTTTGCAAAGGAAGCCGCATGTTTTCTTCCAAGCAGCGCATACGGTGCAAGATTGTAAAAGAGCACCGATCCCTCATCCTTTCTCAGCAGCTTGCGAGGGATATATCTGTTCCTGATCTCTGACTCATCCGAAATCTTACAACACAGCTCATCCGAGTATTCCACATCAGCAGGGCGATTCCTCAGGCGTCTTAATGATTCAGCCAGCAGACCGATTTGCTCTGCAGTCAGGTACTCCCCTACCGACTCATGCAGGTAGACAAGAAGACCACGATACATACAGTCCTCCCTATCCTTGAAACGGATGGAAGGATCTATCAGAACATTCGTATCGTTTACTTTCTCTACCATAAATAATTTTAGTTTCTCTTAACAAATATAGCACTATTATTTTACTTTACAATCATTTTATATCAAAATAACACTCAATTAAATTTCCTGATTACCAAAGGTATTATGTGAGCAACTGAGTAAATGCCTTTTGGCGACCGAAGATGTCAAATAAATGGCTAACTTTGACTTTTCACACAATACAGAAACATATGAAAGTAGCAATCATAGGTGCCGGAAACATGGGCGGAGCAATCGCCGCAGGACTGGCTAAAGGTAAGCTCGTTCAGTCATCAGATATCATCTGCACTGCCAGAACCCAGGCAACATTGGATAAGATCAAGGCGATCGATCCTGATATCGTCACAACAAATGACAATGCTTTTGCAACAAAGGAAGCTGATATCGTCATCCTGGCGGTAAAGCCTTGGCTCATGGAAGAGGTCATTGCAGACCTCAGAGAACACATAGACCCGTTCAAGCAGATATTCGTATCTGTGGCGGCAGGAATAACTCTGGAAGAGCTTGGCGGTTGGATATCTCCTTCCAGCCCATCGTATGCAACAGTATTCAGAGCTATACCTAACACCGCTGCAGCTGTACTCGAGAGCATGACATTCATTGCATCAACAAATGCAGATGAGGATCAGATAAAAATGGTCTGCGATATATTTGACGAAATGGGAACAACCATGTACGTCGAGGAGAGACTGATACCAGCCGGAACAGCCCTCGCATCATGCGGAATCGCATTTGCGATGAGATACATCCGTGCAGCTTCAGAGGGAGGTGTAGAGATAGGATTCCGACCTGAAGAAGCAAGAAAGATTGTAGAGTACACAGTCAAGGGTGCAGCCGAGCTGCTTCTGGCTTCCGGCAATAATCCGGAGGTGGAGATCGACAAGGTCACCACGGCCGGAGGAATCACTATAAAAGGCCTGAATGAAATGGAGCACGAAGGCTTCACCTCGGCGGTCATCAAGGGACTCAAGGCTTGCCTTTAAGTCAGAATATAAATATCGAATTATAGCTTACAAGGTATTGTAACCGCTTTTTATATAAATATATTTTTATATAAAATACAAAGTATCCTCTATTTATCCTCGGATCAAATTACATTCGTTCTAATATAATTATATTCTCACATTATATTTTTACATCCGATATAATGTAATTTCATAAAATTTACTAAATTTGCATCAGATAAGATGTAGTTTTATGAAATCATTACTATCGGCAACTCTTAAGAAATTAAGAAAGGAGCATGGACTGACACAGGAGGACCTGGCCATGAAAAGTGGAGTAGGTCTTAATTTCGTGCGTCAGCTTGAACAGGGTAAACCTACCCTCAGAATGGATAAGGTAAATCAGGTACTCGCTATGTTCGGTTACGAGCTAGCACCCGTAAGAAAGGAGGAACTCAATGAAGACTGCTAAAATATTCTACAAGGATAGCCTGGCCGGGGTTCTCACTGAAACCGAATCCGGCTATGAGTTCTGTTACGATAAAGAGTATCTCGAAACCAAGGGTGCAGAACCGGTGAGTCTTACTCTCCCCCTCACGTCAAAACCGTATCAATCCAAGATCCTCTTCCCGTTCTTTGATGGTCTTATACCTGAAGGATGGCTGCTTGATGTTGCGTTAAGAAATACTGACATCAGCTCCCTGGACCGAATGTCCCTTCTGCTTCTCTGCTGCAAGGATTGCATCGGAGCCGTAAGCGTTGTACCTGTAAATGAAGAAAGTCATGAGTAAATGTCTATACTGCTATAAGGAACTTAGAGAGGGCGAAGTAGATTTCCATAAAGCATGTTCCAAAAAGTTTTTCGGAGTACCTACGGCTCCAGAACTACCATACTCATTAGATGAACTGGACACTCTTGCTGCGCAGGTAATCAAGTCACAGACTACCCTGACAGGAGTCCAAGCCAAACTTTCTCTCCACTTGGATAGACATGAAGGCTCCAAGAGGCTTACAATCGTAGGTCTGTGGGGAGACTTCATCTTCAAGCCACAGACTCAGTCTTACAAGACCTTGCCTGAGAATGAAGATCTGACAATGCACCTTGCTGAAATTGCGAAGATAAAGGTTGTTCCGCACACATTGATACGACTTCAGGATGGTACTCTTGGCTATCTCACTAAAAGAATCGACAGGACATCTGAAGGCGGCAAGATTCCTATGGAAGATATGTGTCAGTTAACTGAAAGGCAGACTGAATACAAGTATAAAAGTTCATATGAACAGATTGCAAAGGTAATTGCAAAGCATTCGTATGTGCCTCTTCTTGATCTGACCGACTTCTATGAACAGGTCTTCTTCAACTGGCTAGTCGGTAATAATGACATGCATTTGAAGAACTACTCTCTATATGCACCGAAGGGAAAATGGGTACTGACTCCTGCATACGACCTGCTCAACGTCTCAATGGTAAATCCAAAGGACACAGAAGAACTGGCCCTTACACTCAATGCAAAGAAAAAGCGCATAAAGAAAAGTGACTTTGTAAGAGCAATGGAAACATCTGGAATCTCACCTAAGGTGTTTGATAACATCCTTGCAAAATACAGGAAACTTTTACCGAAATTTAATGAGATAATTGACATATCATTCCTGGATATAGAAGACAAGGAAATATACAAGCAGAGCATCGCTTCTAGACTAGCAAGAATTGAAGAGTCTAATGATTAAAGTTTCTAAATAGCCATTATATATAGCTATAACGGCATTTTATATAAATATATTTTTATATAATTCTATAAAAGTAGCATAAAGATGAAACTTTTCATAAGCGCAATCAGCAAGCTTGTCATAGGACTCGGAGCCATCGCTACCCTACTCTTAGCTCCTGCCGGCACATTCGCCTTTCCAGGTGCATGGAGACTGCTGATGCTGCTCTTCATCCCGATGATCATAATGGGAGCTGCACTCCTGATCTGGGCACCTGAGACTCTCTCTCGTCGTCTCCGTTCAAAGGAGGAAAGGGTAAAGTAGAAGGGAGTAGTCGCACTGTCAGGAATCCTGTTTGTCGCGAGTTTCATCCTTGCCGGCCTGGACTTCCGATTCGGATGGTCTGAGGTTCCTGGCTGGGTAACAGGGACAGCAGGCAGCATCTTCCTACTCTCCTATGGAATGTATGCCGAGGTGATGAGGGAAAACGAGTGGCTATCCAGAAGCATCGAGGTGATGGAGGGTCAGAAGGTGGTGAGCACCGGCCTTTATGGAATCGTCCGCCATCCCATGTATACAGCAACAATATTAATGTTCCTGGCGATGCCACTGGTGATGGGATCATGGTGGGCATTCCTTGTGATGGTTCCTTATGTCATAGCTATTGTCACCCGCATCAAAGATGAGGAAACGCTCCTCACTAAAGAGCTGGAAGGATACCAGGAATACAAGGAGAAAGTAAGGTGGAAACTCATTCCATACATTTGGTAAACCGCGCTATAGATACCTACAACGCATTTTATATAAATATATTTTTATATAATTATAGAAAACTATGAATATAGATAACTATAAATTCACCCACGAGATGAAGGTCAGGGATTACGAATGCGACCTTCAGGGAATAGTTAATAATGCCAACTACCAGCACTACATGGAGCATAGTCGACATGAAGTGCTTTCTAGCTTGGGAATAAACTTTGGAAAGCTCCAAGAAGACGGAATCGACGCAATGGTAGCCAAGATCACT
>JAFZFH010000078.1 GCA_017555965.1 Bacteroidales bacterium | reverse complement strand
TCACGGAGAGCCACGGGATATAAGAGAGTCTTGCAAGCGGTTTATGGAGAAGGTAGATAGAAATGTCAAACGTTGAGTTATTTGATTTCCAGAGGAAGATCCTCGAAGATACCAGCGACAAGAACCACGTCGCGTACTATCTGGACATGGGTCTTGGGAAGACGTTCGTCGGATCCGAGAAGATGTACAGCCTGGGTGCGAATATCAACCTGGTCGTCTGTCAGAAGTCCAAGATCGACGACTGGATCGAACACTTCGAGACACATTACAACATGAACGTGCTGGATCTGACCAAGCCAGCGCAGTTTGACGCATTCAAGCTCTACTCGTTGCCGACCAAGGTTGGGATCATCAACTACGAGTTAATCTTCCGTCGTCCCGATCTGCGCGAGCTGAGGGGCTTTACATTGATGCTCGATGAGTCGAGTATGATCCAGAATGAGAGTGCGAAGAGGACAAAATTCATATTGGATAAGTTACATCCTGAAAATGTAGTCCTCCTATCGGGTACTCCAACGGGGGGGAAGTACGAGAAGCTGTGGAGCCAGTTGAGGCTGTTAGGCTGGCGCATCTCTAAAACACAATTCTGGGAGGACTACATCCGTTATTACATAGATGACTCGGTCGGGTTCCCGATGAAGATCCCGATTGGCTACAAGAACGTGGATCAGCTTAAATCGAAACTTCGTGAGTACGGAGCGGTGTTCCTGAAGTCTGACGAGATCCTGGATCTACCTGAGCAGATCTTCCAGACGATCCACATCGACACGACACCAGCATACAAGCGGTTCAAGGACAAGCGCATCGTGAAGATCGATGATCATGAACTCGTTGGTGACACCACGTTCAACTACTTACTCTACGCTCGTCAACTCTGTGGTCAATACAACCAAAACAAGCTGGATGCCTTCCGTAGCCTGTTGCAGTCCTGCGACGACAGGCTGATCGTGTTCTACAACTTCAAGGACGAGCTGGCTGAACTCATGAGGATCTGCAAGGATGAGCATCGTCCAGTGTCCACAGTCAATGGTGACGGTCGCGATCTGTCCGCGTACGAGTCCCAGGAAGACAGCGTGACGCTCATTCAGTACCAGGCTGGTGCAATGGGTCTCAACCTTCAGAAAGCGTCCAGAATCGTCTATTTCACCCCTCCATTGTCCTCCGAGTTATTCGAGCAGTCGAAGAAGAGGACACACAGGATCGGACAGAAGTCCACCTGCTTCTATTATTTCCTGACCTGTCGCAGAAGCGTTGAACAGCGCATCTACTCAAACCTGGGTGAATACAGGGACTACACCGATAAACTGTTCGAGGATGGTTGCTGATGGCTGAAGAGAAGTTGTTCGAGACCAAGATCAAGAAGTACCTGGACTCAAGAGGATGTTGGCACGTCAAATTCTTTGCAAATAAATTCACACGTGTAGGTGTGCCTGACATCCTGGCTTGCGTCAACGGGTACTTCCTTGGGATCGAGGTCAAGGCTTCGAATGGTTATCCGTCGGAGTTGCAGATCTGGAACCGCGACAAGATCCGCGAGGCTGGTGGGTACTGTATGGTGCTTTATCCGAACCAGTTCGAGCAGTTCAAGAGCTTTATCGACTCGTTATTCGATGAGGATCCGATCGATCAGCATCTTTTCGATAAATCCGTATGACAAAATAATACGAAGTATTATATATGACACAAGTCTTACAGAATATTGTCGAAGGGTGAAAGACCCGAACAGGAGAGAACGAAAATGGCAACCATGACTGACATCAAGAATATCATCAGAAAAGCAATGAAGGACGAGGAACTTAAGGGTGCTAAAGTCAACACTGTTACACTCAACCTCACAATGACTAAGGAGACCCTTGACAAGTTCCTTAAGGGTGACTTGAGAGACTTCATGATAGATGATCGCCTCTATGTGGATGTGAACAGTTGGGGTCAGGTTAACATCGTCACCGATATGTACGAGGTGGAGTGAAATGAAGGTCACAGTATCTTGGTACGTCAAGGAACGTGACACCGATGAGGTGCGCGAGTTCCAGACCAAGAGGGAAGCCAAGGAGTACATCAAGGAAATGGGACTGATGCGCTTCCCTTATCTCGCGATCTGGAATGGCAAGCACCACGAGTGGCTGACTTGAGGTGATAAGAAATGAGAATGAGTCATTCAAGGGTGGAGACATTCAAGAAATGTCCCTACCAGTTCAAGCTGAAATACATAGACGGACTTAGCACTAAGTTCAATCTGGATCCGACCAACGCTCTTGCTCTCGGAACCGCGATGCACGAGGGTATCGAGAAGGACGTTGAGAGCGCGATCAGAAGTTACTATTCAAACTACCCAACCGCTACACCGCTGATGGTCAACGAGGCTATCAAGCTGGAAGTAATGGTCAAGAAAGCGAAGGAAATCCTGTCGGATCTACTGGAGACAGGACAGTTCGAAGTCGAGATCAACAGTCCCGACTTCATCGGATTCATAGACCTGTTGGTTCAGGTCGAGCCGAACGTCTATGATCTGTATGATTTCAAGTACTCGAACAATGTGGAGAACTACCTGGCATCTAGCCAGCTCCACTTGTACAAATTCTTCTTTGAGATGGCTAACCCTGGAAAGAGGATCCGCAACCTCGGATTCATCTTCATCCCAAAGGTCAAGCTGAAGCAGGAGACAGAGGACATCCGCGAGTACAGGAGGATGTTGATAGAAGAGTGTGAGAAGCAGGGGATAACGATCGCACCCATCGAGTACGATCCGATCAAGGTCATCGACTTCATGCTGGATGTGAAGCATTGCATCGAGTGTGAGGACTTTGTCAAAAAACCACAAAAACTATGTTACTGGTGTGACTTCAAGACCTACTGTCAATCTGACGGTAAGCTTGACGGGAACATCATTTATCCCAAGGAGGATGAATAATGGCTAAGAAGGTATTAGTTATTGGAGAGAGCGGAACGGGAAAAAGCGCATCCATGCGCAACTTCGACAGAGATGAGATCCTGATCATCAACGTCGCAAGGAAGGATCTTCCTTTCCGTGGAAGCTACGAGCAGATCGCAACCGACAACTATCGCGCGATCAAGAAGGCAATGCAGGAGACCAAGAAGAAAGCCATCGTGATCGATGACGCACAGTATCTCATGGCAAACGAGTTCATGAGACGCGCAACCGAGAAGGGCTTCGACAAGTTCACCGAGATCGCTCAGAACTATTGGGATCTTCAGCAGACCATCAACGCACTTCCCGACGATGTGATCGTGTACGAGCTGTCCCACCTTGAGAGGGATCAGAACGGAAACGAGAAGGTGAAGACGATCGGTAAGCTCCTTGACGAGAAGATCACCGTCGAGGGAATGTTCGCTATCGTCCTCAAGAGTGTTGTTCAGGATGGAAAGTACTACTTCCAGACTCAGAACTCTGGACGTGATACCTGCAAGTCTCCGATCGGACTGTTCGGGGACTTCATGATCGACAACGACCTGAAGGCTGTGGACACCGCGATCCGCGAGTACTACGACCTTACCAACACACCTCAGATCGAGAATGTGGTCGTAGAGGAACCCGTCGTCGAGGAAGAACCCAAGACACTTGCTGAGACCATGGCAGACATCCAGAACAACGAGGTGGCTGTCGCAGTCCCATCAATCGAAACACCTGAAACACCTAAGCGCAAGCGCAGAAAAGCAGTTACGGAGGAATGAAAATGGATTACAGCAAATTCAACCAGGCATTCGACATGAACGAACTCAAGTCTCAGATCGATGAGGCTAAGAAGAACGGTGGCAAAAAAGGTGATGTCCCTGTCAACCAGCATTATGACGTGAGGATCGACAAGCTGGAACTCACTGAGTCCAAGAAGGGGGATCCTATGGTCTCCGTCTGGTTCACCATTCTCGATGGAGAGTTCACAAAGTTCAAGCTCTTCATGAACCAGCCAGTTAACAAGGGAATGGGTATCCACATCATGAACGAGTTCCTGAGATCCCTGAAGTCTGGTGTCGAGGTCGAGTTCGAGGACTACCAGCAGTACGGAAAGATGCTTGAGAACATCTTCGACATCGTCAACGAGAAGTTCGAGTACTCCCTGTTCTACGGAAAGAAAGGCGAGTACAACACCTTCAAGATCAAAGAGGTCTACGAGGTCGAATGAATCAATCGAGAGGGATCCACCCTCTCGATAAACCTTTTACAATGGAGTTGATAGCATGACAACATGGAAATGTGAGAAGTGTGATTGTAAGTGTGTTCTCGACGCTTCCGTAGATATTAGGACACCCTGGCTCTGTCCGATCATGGGTAAGGCTGTTGATTGGAAGAAGGGTGATGCTGGCATCCGTCAGGACGTTGAGCAGTTGATCCAGAAGTACTCAGACAACCACCCAGATTATTATGGTGGAGCAGACAACCCCTACGAAGCGATCAAGGTCATCGAGGCGAACGGATGGATGGAAGGTTTCTGTCTGGGAAATGTACATAAATATACAGTCAGGGAAGGCAAGAAGACACCCGACGCACTCAAGGATCTGAAGAAGGCTCGCGATTACCTCAACTTCTACGTCGACTACTTGGAGAGGACTGAGGGCAGATGAATTGTTGGTTTTGCGGTGGAAATATGATCTGGAATAGTGACTTCAATTACGATGAGGTTCACGGAGAAGGTCACGGGATCGTCTCATTTCTACACTGTTCCAAATGTGGTGCTGAGGCTCAGTTTTCATTGAGGGATGATGAATGAGCGGTGGAGCATTCGATCATAGACAGTATCTGCTAGAAGAGTGGGCGAGACAGATAGAACCTGAGAACCCACTCCTTGCAAAGCAGATGTACGATCTTCACAAGCTACTGAATCGCTACGACTATTATCTGTCAGGTGACACGGGAGAAGAAAATATCGAAAAGGCATGGGTCAAGTACCGCGACAAGTGGATCGAGATGGACACTGCTTCCATCGAGGAAGTGATGTTCGAGAAGTGTCTAGAAATGGTACAGAGCATGATAAATGGTTACAGGAAAGGAGATGCCGAATGAAGATTCTACTCGTAAACGTAGATAGTCGCTGGAATATGGCGATCAGGAGAATGTACAACTATTTCAAGAAGGATCACGAGGTTGAGATGATTGACCTTGGTTTCTCTGGTTATCCACATAAGAGATCCAAGATCATCGATGCGAGTGGATACGACAGGGTGTACGTGTCCAACATTTTCGACAACAATAAGGATAGAGTGACGGTCACGGGTTGTGATTGGGTCGAGTTCGGTGGAATTGGATCCAACTATCCTGAACGCCAACTTCCACCCGAGATTGAGAACACGGATCCCTTCTACTTCGACGATGAGGACACATCCTACGGGTTCATCACTAGGGGATGTATCAGAAATTGTTGGTTCTGTAAAGTGCCTAAGTATGAGGGTGCGTTGAAGGTCTATAACAACGTTGAAAGGATCGTCAAGCATCGGAAGGTGAAATTCCTCGATAACAACATTCTGGCATACGAACACCACTGTGAGGTGTTTCAATGGCTGATCGATCGTAACATCAGATGCGAGTTCAACCAAGGGCTGGATTTCCGTCTTATTAATGAAAAGAACATGGAACTGTTGTCCAAATTGAACTACATGGGAGAATACATCTTCGCGTTCGATGATCCAAAGTATCAGAGGATGCTCGACAAGAAGCTCGTCATCATGAAGAAATGGGTTCCTAAGCCTTGGAAGTTCAAGTTCTACATCTACTTCCACCCATCGATGGAAGTCTCCGAACTTCTGGATCGTGTTGAGTGGTGTAGGAAAAACGAATGTAAACCCTACATTATGAGGGATCGCGCTTGCTGGGAATGTGAAGAGAACTTGAAAAACTTCATGACCGACATTACAGCATATTGCAATCAGCCAGCGTTCTTCAAGAACATGAGCTTCGAAGACTTCCTTTCACGAAGGCACACCGATAAAGAGAGAATCACTAGAACATTGAATATTTACAACACGAAAGGATGATAACTCATGCGCATAAGCGTGAACTGTGGACACACTATCGCTGGCTCTGGCTACGGTGCTGTGTCAGGAAAATACAATGAGTCAGATATAAATCGAAAGGTAGGTAAAGAATTGATCAAGCTCCTGCGCAAGGATGGACATACTGTGTTCGACAGCACGATCGACGATGCGAGAACACAGAACTCCTATCTGGATGCGGTTGTTCGTACTGCGAATGCGTGCGACGTGGATCTGTTCATCTCACTGCATTGCAACGCATCCGTCAACCGTACGGGACATGGAGTGGAGGTCTACACCTACAAGGGACGCAAGCTTGACAACGCGATCCGCGTATGCTACGAGGTGAGTCGATTGGGATTCCGTAACCGTGGGATCCGTGATGGTTCCCACCTGTACGTGGTGAAGAACACCAAAGCACCAGCATTGTTGATCGAGATGTTCTTCCTGGACAACGAGACCGACCAAACACTTTACAAGACGATAGGTTACAAGGAAATGGCGCGAGCGATCGCACGGGCGATTCAATAAGAGGTATGAAGATATGAGTCTAATATTCTATGATTTTGAATGTTTTAAACACGACTGGCTGGTGGTGTTCATCGAGCCATTCAACGCACGCGAGACTGTGATCGTCAATGACCCAGACAAGTTCAAGTCGTTCTATCAAGACCACAAGGACGACATCTGGATCGGATTCAACTCACGCAACTACGATCAATGGATAGCCAAGAGCATCCTGGCAGACTTCAACCCGAAGGAGATGAACGACTGGATCATCCTCAAGGATCGTAAGGGTTGGGAGTTCTCAGATCTCCTGAAGAGCTTCCCGATCATGAGCTTCGACACTATGACTGGATACTACGGTCTCAAGACCTTGGAAGCCTTCATGGGCAACGACATCAGGGAGACCAGTGTTCCGTTCGACATCGATCGTAAGCTGACTGAGGATGAGATCCAGGAGACCATCAAATACTGTCGTCATGACGTGGAACAGACGATGGAAGTGTTCCTGAGAAGGAAGAACGAGTTCGACAGCCAGATGGCACTGATCGACACATTCAAGCTCCCACTGGCACACGTCGGTAAGACCCAGGCTCAACTGTCTGCGATCATCCTCGGTGCGCAGAGGATCCAGACGAATGACGAGTGGGATATTCGTCTGCCTGACACATTGAAGCTGAACAAGTACCAGTACATCGCTGACTGGTTCCTGGACAAGAAGAACCACAACAACGACGCTTGGCTGGAAACCGATGTGTGCGGTGTTCCGCATACCTTCGCATGGGGTGGTGTCCATGGAGCGATCCCAAAGTATCAGTGTGAATGTGCCAGCGATGAAATAATGGTCATGGCTGATGTTGATCAACTATATCCTACCTTGATGGTAGAGTATGGTCTGTTGTCGAGAGCGGTGAAAGAGCCAGAGAGGTTCAAGACGATCCTGGCGACATCACTCAAGCTGAAAGCGGAGAAAAAGAAGAAGGAGAGGGAGCCATACAAGAGGATCTGTAACATCACATACGGATCCGAGGGAGACCCATTCAACCCGATGTACGACCCACTTCACAGGACGCTGGTATGCGTGTATGGTCAGATCCTCCTGTTGGATCTCATCGAGAAGATCGAACCGTTCTGTGAACTCATCCAGTCCAACACCGACGGTATCCTGATCAAGATCAAGCGTGCTGACTTCGATCGTCTGGATGATGCTGTGTTCGAGTGGGAGCAGAGGACACACCTTCACATGAGCTTCGACTGTTACGAGAAGATCTATCAGAAGGATGTCAACAACTACCTGGTCATCGACTACGAAGGTGGATCCAAGAGCAAGGGAGCATACGTCAAGGATCTGGGTGACCTCGATAACGATCTTCCGATCGTGAACGTAGCCATCACGGAGTACTTGACAAAGGGCATCCACCCGAGGGAAACGATCATGTCGTGCGACGATCTGATCCAGTACCAGAAGGTCGTGAAGGTGTCGAGCAAGTACAGTCATGCTGTGATGGAGTATGAGGAGAGATACAGCAATGAAGTATCTAGCATCGAATATCCGAAGTATCTTGCTTGTAAGTATCTCGGTTACTACCAGTGTGAATACTTTAATAAAACAATGATGAGCGATACTCCTTGTAAAACTTGTAATAACTTCACACCGAGATGTCCGAAGGTCAATTATGTCACGATATACGATGGTGAAATTGAAAGGTTAAACGACAGAACATTCCGTGTGTTCGCATCATCACGTCCTAATGATGGAACGTTGAAGAAGGTCAAGACCGAGGGTGCGAAGCCTGAGAAGTTCGCCAATACACCAGAAAAATGCTTTATATGGAACGATTCGGTTAACGGGGTCAGCGTACCAGATTATCTCGACAAGAACTGGTACGTCGATCTGGCAATAAAACGTCTTAACGATTTCGGGGTGAATATATGAAGATAAAAAGAGGGGATGTGGTCTATCTGAACAAGACTGTGCCATGTCCGAACGCAATCAGACCGTACGTCATTGTGTCCAACGATGTTGGGAACAGACACGCTGACATCTGTCTGGGTGTCCCGTTGACCATGAAAAGGAAACGTGGACAGCCTACGCAGTGCATCGTATCGTACAATGACTCTACGGTGATGACCGAGCAGATCTGTGTCATCAACAAGAACGACATCGACAAGATCCTTTTCACGCTGAACGACTCGGACATGAAGAGGATCGAGAAATGCCTCGCGATCAGTCTGGATCTGGGACGTGATGTCGATGTATAACCTTCATAAGGGCTACGTTCCGACACGCGACAAGAAATGCTTGATGACGTTCCGTGGTAAGGGAGCCAAGGATCTCCTGACCTACGATGAAGCCAAGAGGCTTCCTGAGTTCGCTGGGATCCTCAACGACAACACGGTTCTGATCGACGTTGACGACAAGAAGCAGTACGAGACCTTGCTGGGGATCGTCGAGGCTCTAGACCTCAAGTGTAGGGTCTACAAGTCCACCAAGGGTGGACACTTCCTGTTCCTGAACAATGGATCCCTGGACACCTGTAAGACCCACAGCGACAGATGGATGACCGCGATCGGTCTCAACTGTGTGGACATCAAGCTGGGATCCAGGAACTCATACTCGGTGTTGAAGTTCAACGGTAAGGATCGCGAGGTCATCAGGGACACCGAGGAATACCAGACGGTTCCGAAGTGGTTGTGTCCCGTGAAGCAGGTTCAGGACTTCACAGCCATGGGATCAGGAGACGGTAGGAACCAGGCACTGTTCAACTACATCCTGACCCTTCAATCGGCTGGATTCACCAAGCAGGAAGCCACCGAGACGATCCAACTTATCAACGGGTACGTCCTCCCAGATCCTCTTCCTGAGAGGGAGCTGAACACGATTCTGAGGGATGAAGCGTTCCAGAAAACATCATTCTTCAACGGTAAGGACTTCAGGTTCGATGCCTTCGCCAAGTTCCTCATCAGCGAGCATAACATCATCAGGATCGACGGTCAGTTGCATCTCTACAAGGATGGGATCTACATCGACGGTGCTTCGGTGATCGAAGGTGAGATGATCAAGCATATCCCAAGCCTCAACAGGTCGAGAAGGGCTGAGGTGCTGGCTTATCTGGACATCCTCATACAGGACAACACCAGGATGTCGGATGCTGAGTGGATCGCGTTCAAGAATGGGATATACAATATTGAGACGATGGAGTTCAGGGACTTCACACCAGAGATCATCATCACAAATATGATCCCTCACGACTACAACCCGAACGCACACTCAGAGGTAGTCGATAAGATGTTCGACAACATCTCGGTCAAGGATCAACAGGTCAAGATGCTCCTGGAAGAGGTTATCGGATATTGCTTCTACCGTCGCAACCACCTGCGTAAATCGTTCATCCTGACGGGTGGCAAGAGAAATGGTAAGTCTACCTTCCTCAAGATGCTGGTCAACGTCCTCGGTAGGGATAACACAAGCGCGCTGGATCTGAATGAGCTTGGTGACAGGTTCAAGGTCGCAGAAATGTTCAGGATGCTCGCAAACGTCGGAGACGACATCGGGGATGAGTTCATTCCGAACCCAGCGGTCTTCAAGAAACTGGTCTCAGGAGATAGACTGAGTGCGGAGAGGAAGGGGAAGGATCCCTTCTCGTATTCCAGCTTCGCGAAACAGATCTTCAGTACCAATGGAATGCCACGTATCAAGGACAAGTCGGGAGCTGTCATCGATCGTCTGATCCTCGTTCCCTTCGATGCTGTGTTCGACGAGAACGATCCGAACTTCGATCCAGACATCGAGTACAAGCTTCGCGATGAAGTCTGTATGGAGTACATGATAAACCTGGGGATCAGGGGACTGAGAAGGGTTCTGGACAACAAGAGGTTCACGACATCCGCCAGAATGGACAAGGAGCTGAAAGAGTACGAGGAAACGAACAACCCGTTGATCCTGTTCTTCAAGGACATGGACATCGAGGTGGAAGTACTCTATCAGCCTACGAGTAAGGTCTTCAGGCAGTACTCTGAGTTCTGTATCGCGAACGGTTTCAAACAGATCAGCCAGATCGAGTTGACGAAGCAGATCAAGAAGCAGTTCGGATACGACACAGTACAGAAAAGGATCGACGGTCAGAGACTGAGGATCTTTACAAACTGATATGACAGTGGGAGCAATCCCACTGTCTTTTTTATCTTACAATGTCATACGAAGTATTATATATGACACACCTTATACAGAATATTAGAACGGGAAAAGAACCCGACAACAGGAGATATGCAAAATGATAACATTCGAGGAACTCAACAACGGACTTGAAATCGTAAAGAACGATGGTTCTTTCAAGCTTTTCCATCCTGTCTTCAAGGAGTGTGTGATGATTCAGATTGGAAATGAGTTCGCACTAGGCATGGGTTCGATAGTCATCTATTTTGACCATGTAATACTTAGTAACGATCTCCTTAAGTTCATGATGAACGGGATCGAAGTGGCGTGCATGAAACCCCAGGACTTTATTGTAGATAACTGGGAGGTGGAGTGAATGATCGGAAACTATCAGATCATTCCTTGCGACGAGAACGGAGCAGTTGACATCCACCAGAACGTAGAGGGATTCAACACCATCGAGGACTTCAAGGCTGGTGTCCGCAAGTGGGCATCCGAGGGATGGATGTTCTGCGGTCTCCACCCTTGGCACATGGGAAAGAACCTCGACCTGATCTACGTCAAGAAGGTTGCTTGAAATGGCTGGAAAGAGCGTGTTCTCTCCGAGGTTCATGATGTGGAACCCTGAGACTGGTGAGACCAAGGAACCTAAGACCGAAAAGGAGTGGATGAAGCTGATCGAGAAGGGTTACGAATGGGAGTACGACATCGAGTAAGCTCCCCGAAAACCCTTCTCCGCAGTCGCGGTGGCTTACATTTGGCTTACATTTCTAAAAAATGTGAGTCACCTTTCTTTATATACTCAACCGAAAAAATAGCCTTTTCTTTAAATAGTGGCTTAAATGTCTTAAATGTCTTACATTTTTTCTATTTCTTTATAGGATTTTGTATTTTTAAAAAATGAAAAAACTAATTCTATAATATAAAGAAATAATAGTAATATATGAGTCATGTGACGCGTGACACTATATAAGCTAGCTGAAAATTTACGCAAAAATATTGGGTTCTTTATATTTGAAACGTAAAAACAGCCTGGCTTACATATTCTCAGTGTCACATATCGCGATTTTGTATATTTGATTAAGTCGCGAATTGTGATAAAATTTTGTGCATAAGAATTATTAACATTTGTGGACATTGGAAATATCAAGAGGTGTTATAAATGGACATCATGGAGTACATCGCACCTGAGCTGATTGTCTTGATCCCAGTCCTTTATCTGATAGGGATGGCTTTCAAGAAGTCGGAACTCGTGCCTGATAAGATGATCCCTCTGTTCATCGGAGCGATCGGAATCGTCCTGGCTACGCTCTACGTGAGCGCAACGTGTAATTTCTGTGCTGAGAGTATCTTCACCGCGATCGTTCAGGGAATCCTGTGTGCTGGTGCGTCTGTATATGTGAATCAGACAATCAAACAGCTTGGAAAGGATCAGTGAATTAGATGGGCGATGGTGAATGGATCGCGCTTATCGGTTTGCTGGCATCCTTGATGATTCCGATCATGACCATGTTCATCAGACTCAACTCGACGTTGAGTAAACTGAACGCAAACATGGAGCGCGAACACGATGATGGTCTTCGCAGGACTCAGAGATTGGATGCACACTCGTGCAAACTGGACGAACACGAGGTGAAGATCACCAATCATGAGGTCAGAATTCAGCACCTTGAAGACCATAGAAATGAATGAGGTGATTGAATGGCGAAGAAAGGCAGACCGAACGCTTGGATCGAGAGGATCGAACCGAGGAAGGATGAGATCGTCGAGTGGGTTCGCGCTGGTGCGACCAACAAAGAGGTTGCCGAGGCATTGGGTGTCGGATATGCAACCTTCATGGATCACGTGAGCAAGAACCCTGATTTTTCGGACTCCCTCAAACAGGCTAGGCTCTCAGGAGTGCCGATGGTCAAGCTTGCATTGATGAAGAGAGCGTTGGGTTTCGAGTACGAAGAGGTCAAGACCTCTATTAAGAAAGATGATGATGGGGAAGTCAAGCAGTTTATCGAGAAGGTCAAGAAATACTGTCCTCCCGATGTGGGAGCCTGTCAGACCTTCCTGAGAAACAACACGGATGACTTCAGGGATAAAGCGAAGTTCGATTATGATTTCAAGACCATGGAGATCGAACTCAAGAAGCTCCAGGTCGAGAGTCAGAACTTTTGATTGAGGTGTGTTAAATGGTACATACGAAAGTATACGGATATTGTGATGCGAAGTGTAAGGTCGAGGTTGCACCAAAAGAGGTCGTGGATCAGATCGACGCAAGAATAGATTCTGAGATCGAGGCGAGAGCTGAGGCAATCGCTGAGGTACAGGCTGAGATCAACGCGAGGATCACGAGTAGACAGATTATTGCTATTAGCGATGGACAGGCATTATTCAATGAAATCAAGAACATGAACGTTGGTGATGAGTTGATCTTTGGAAAAATCAACGTTGTCACACCTGTGAATGGTTCTGACGATGGGAACATCATATTGAGTGGTGGAACCTTCGATAAAGGCTACTCCTATCTATGTGGTAATTGTAGCATGACCGTTGGAAGTGCTAGTAAGGTGTATGGAACTGGATCCCAGATTGCAATGTTAACTGACAGCTTTTATGTCAGCTTCTCGACACTTAACGAGGGGGTTTGGGTTAACGACAGGTATAAGACGTTTGAACCGAGTCGTATCAGCAAAATGGAAGATTGCTACATCGTCAAGCGTGGAAATGCCGAGATTGATAATGTCAATCTGAATTATGAGACCTGGACATTCACGCTTGATGATGGTACTACCCTGACGAAAGAAGTGTGCGTGAGATGAGCGAGTTCGTAGGAATGAGGATCCCAGAGGGCAACGTCGTTATGATCGAGTCCAATGGGATCGTCCTGTGGAACAGTACGTTCGGATATGTGTCGTTAGGTGACAGTATCCCAGCAGGACACACGATCGACGAGAACTGGATCACAGATTATGGTGAGGGTTCTCAGTATGGAGTCAATGGGAATACATCGACAGCGATCGTTCCCGACTCATACACAGACAGGATCGGTAAGGCACTGGATGAACTGAAGGGTGAGGTCTCATCGACGAGCTTCGCACGTTCGGGTGATACGGTAGCAGATCTGATCGAGAAGCTTTCACACGATGTGGTGAAGAAAGCGATCAGGAATGCAAGACTCGTGACGATCTGTATCGGTGCGAATGATGTCCTTCAGCCAGCACTATCACAGCTTGACGAGTACATCAACTACGGGGATCTGTCAACCCTTGAGTCGATCGTAGAGGGCAACCTTGCGAAACTGAATAATGACAGCTACGCGAACTCGTATTGGAGTTTATTCAACAAGCTGGTTGAGATCAATCCGAACGCGAGGTATGTGTTCACGACGATCTACAACCCTTACAAGTACCTCTGGATCGAGGAAGGAACTGGTGGATTCTTCAAGCCACTCCTGGACATGATCCCAGAGATGAACATCCTTGGATACGAGATCGACGAGTACATTAAATCCAGATTGGGTGAAATGTCGATGGTCAAGCTCCTGTTCTCAAGGGTCAACGGTCTGGATGATTGGGCTGAGAGATACGTCACACAGTTGAATACGATCATCAAGAACAAGGTGTCCGCATACGGAGGAAAGTTCAGCGTTGCTGATACCAAGGCACTGTTCGATTCATTCCCCGACAGACCTGTGAGTGGTGCTGAGAAGCATTACAACGATCTAGTCAGCGTTGAGTACACGAGAGGGTACAACACAGCGACAATGGATTGGGGAAGGCTTCACGGTGGAGATGTCACAGGATACTGGACGAACTTGATCAACAAATACGGTCTGGATCTTGAGGGACTTTCAACCGAGCTGGTCACAGATGTTGTCGAGAAGGTCATCGTTCCCGACGTGGATCCACATCCTGAACCATACGGACACTATGTAATGATGAGATCCTTCGCAGATGTGCTGGAATGGGCATCGTTGGATCGCTATAAGGTCACGTTCGACATGAACGGTGGAACGGGTGCAATGGGTAGCGTGGATGTCGTGGGTGTCGATGGTATGCCTGCGTATGTGTATGTCAACAGCGCATACGGAACACATCCTTCTGGTTACGATTTCGTAGGATGGAATACCAAGGCTGATGGAACGGGTACGACATACTCGAATGGTCAGCTCATGAGTGTGACAGGTGATGTGACGCTCTATGCGAAGTGGGATGTCACCTACACGATCAACTATTACAAGATCTATGGTATCACTGATGCGCTGACCAAGAGGACATATCCTCCTGCATCTAATTCTGGACCAGTTGCGAAGGATGGATCCGAGTACTACCTGAGAGTGACTGTCGATGGTGTTGTGCTTCCAGGACTGAATGATAACTTCAACGTGAATGACTCGACATCACAGGTGAGATCACTCATGAAGGTCAGAAAGGGCGCGGAACTCTATATTCAGCTTATCAACAAGTACACAGGTCAACTGTGTGAGCTGTGGATGAATGGTACTCAGATCGTTAGTGGATCTGAGTACATCCGTTACACGCTTCCTGGCGGTGTTCAGAGCAACATGAACCTGATGTTCGAATGGAGGACTCAGGGAAGCCTTCTGACAGGTAATGCACAGTCGTATTGGGTCGGTGGAATACAGACTTGGTAAACACTTTATCCCTCTTCGGAGGGAATATCTTTATTTTTCAAGGTGAATTAAAAAGTAGGTGCTGAAATGAGTACATACGCATTCGATGACAATCTGAACAAGATCGAAGTCAAGGATAAAGCGACTCAGGAAGCGAAAGATTCCACTCAGGATAGCAGAATATCAGCGTTGGAGAGTGGGAAGGCTGGAACATCTCTTGCAACGACAAGCGCGAACGGACTCATGTCTAGTACAGACAAGTCGAAACTTGACGGTGTTGAAAGTGGTGCGAATAAGACCGTTGTCGATTCAGCATTGTCTAGCAGTTCGACCAATCCGCTTCAGAACAAAGTGGTGAATAATGCCATCTACAATCTAGGTGTTCAACTTAGAGCCGAGATTCCGAAAGTACCCAACATCACTATCAGCGAGTTCCTTCCTACGGGTGGAAATGACGGAGACATTTGGATCGTGATCTGAGGGGTGAGAACATGGCAAGTGGAACAGTAGGAAGTATAACTTGGAATCTTAACGAAACCAGTGGTGAGATGACTCTTACTGGATCGGGTGCTATACCTGATTATTCATCTGGTGGCACACCTTGGAATAGCTACCTTAACAAGATCAAAACCGTCGGGATAGGAGCTGGAATCACTGTTATCGGTAACTATGCCTTTGACAGTTGCGAATATCTGACCCATGTGAGCATGGCTGACACGGTCACTAGCATCAACGATTATGCTTTCAGGTATTGCTACGAGCTGAAAGCGATAAGACTGTCCAATAGTCTGACAACCATTGGCGACTTCGTGTTCTACAAGGATGATGAGTTGGAATACATCATCATCCCAGCATCGGTCACAGAGATCGGTATGTTCTCATTCAACGGATGCTTGAGTCTGACTGACATAAGGTTCGATGGAAATCAGCCGATTCTCGGTAATTCATCATTCGCACTTGGAAAATCATCTTCACAACCTACGAACGCGAAAGTCCAGACAAAGGGGTGGGGATCGGATAGTGTGTTCACATCCTCCGTTAAAGGTGACTACACAACATTCACCTATGGTGAGTTGAAGCCTTGGAGAGGTCTGAACGTCAAGGTGAAGGGTGAATGGGTCAATGTAAGTTGATTTAAACGATTTATCCCTTGAAAAAGGGAATAATTTTTATTTTCTCACGCGATTTTAAAAAGTGGGTGATTGTATGATTCGTGGGACAACTCCTACACACAGTTTCACCCTGCCGATTAATGTGGACACGATCGACGAGATCCACATCATTTACAGTCAGAACGGCAGGGTGAAGGTCAGGAAAACGAAAAAAGATTGCGCCATGTGGGATAACAAGGTTGAACTCAAGCTGAGTCAGAACGAGACCTTGAACTTCACGCACGCTCCTGTACAGATGCAGGTCAGGATCATGCGACAAGACACAGTGATGGCAAGTAAAGTTTTTACTCTCAATTGCGGTAAATGTTTAGAAAATGAGGTGATGTGATGGCTGATTATGTTATTGATTTCTGTGATGCGGTGCGCGGTCTTGATGGAACACCCTGTACCCATGAGTGGAACGGAACTGTGCTGACGATTCACTCTGCAAGTGGATCCTCTTCTGCTGATCTCAAAGGAGAGGACGGAGCTGGAATCAGCATGAGACCCGATCGTGCAAGCTGTACTGAGCTTGGTCATGCTTACATCGATGAGAATGGAGACATTCAGATCCTGACTGTACTTCCCGACACCTTCACCAACGGTGGACAGCTCAAAGGTGACAAAGGAGACAAGGGAGACAAGGGAGATAAAGGTGACAAAGGAGACAAGGGCGACAAGGGTGATCAGGGAGATACTGGATCTCAGGGAGAGAAAGGAGAACCTGGCGAGAAAGGAGACAAAGGTGACACTGGCTCTCAGGGAGAAAAGGGAGACAAAGGAGACAAGGGAGATCCTGCTGGCTTCGGAACACCCGTCGCAACTGTCGATTCTGGCTCTGGCACTCCTAGTGTGACCGTTACCGCTAGTGGTGACGACACCGCCAAAGTTTTCACCTTCAACTTCAAGAACCTCAAAGGAGAGAAGGGTGACAAAGGAGATCAGGGAGAACCTGGAGCAAAAGGTGACACTGGCGCAAAAGGTGACACTGGTGAACAGGGAGAGAAAGGTGAGAAAGGTGACAAGGGAGATAAAGGAGATCCTGGACAGGGTGTCGATGTTGATTCCGAGCTTTCTGTCACTTCGACCAATCCCGTTCAGAATAAGGTCATCACCGAGATGCTCAACAGCAAGTCATCCGAAGGACACCTTCACGAGATCGCGAACGTCATCGGTCTTCAGGATGCGCTGGATGATAAAGCAGACGATTCCCACACTCACTCCGAGTACGTCACATCTACCGCACTCACTGAAGCACTTGAGGGTAAAGCGAACGTATCTGACGTTCCCACTATCACCATCAGCACTGCAGATCCCAGCGGTGGTAAGCATGGTGACATCTGGTTCAAGTATGAGGAATGAGGTGATTGAATGACCGTGTATAACGGAACGTGTGGTACTTCAGCCACATGGGAGTTCGATGACGAGACGGGAGTCTTGACCATCAGTGGAACTGGTGCGATAAATGGCTATTCACACAGTTCTGGTATAACCAGTGACTATTTCGCTCACAAGTCTAAGATTACAAGTGTAATCATAAATTCTGGAATTACTAGGCTTGGTGCCTATTCGTTTCAGTATTTCACATCCATGCGTGAGATTACAATACCAGACACAGTTAATACTATTGACAATGGTGTGTTTAGAAATTGTAGTGCAGTAACATCTCTAGTTATCCCTAATGCGGTTACTATAATCGGACCTGAGACATTCTATTATTGCACATCTCTGGAAACAATCGATATGCCAGGTGTCAACACGGTTTGGGGGTATTATACATTTGCTTATAGCGGTATCAAAACCATAAGTGTGCCTGCTGGTACAGTAAATCTTAGTGCAAACACGTTTCGCGAATGTAAGAATTTAATATCGGTTACATTACCGTCAAATTTGGCAAAAATAGAAAATTCTGTGTTCTATAATTGCACATCATTGCAATCGATAGTAATACCTGAAAGTGTGACAAATATTCAGGGTGAGGCATTTTATGGCTGTTCTTCATTGGAAACAATCGAAATACCTGCAAGTGTAACTAATCTCGGAGAGTCTGTATTTGCAGGGTGTACAGGCTTAACATCAATGGTGATACCTGCTGGTATAACGACACTGAGTAGTGGTTTATTTGCAAATTGTATAAATCTAAAATCAGTCACTATACCATCTAGTATTACATGGATTAGTGCTAGCGGTTCAAAGACAAGAGGGTCGTTTTCTAATTGTGAGAGTTTGGAATCAGTTGAACTGTCACCAAATATAACATATATAGGTGACTACACCTTCTGCGGTTCAGGTATAAAATCAATTACAATACCGCCTAGCGTCACATATATTGGTAATTATGTGTTTAGTGACTGTGAGAGTTTGGAATCAGTTGAACTGTCACCAAATATAACGAGTATCGGCACATGGCAATTCGCCAACTGTCAAGCACTCACATCAATCACAATACCAGCAAGTGTAACGACCATTGAGCAGTACGCGTTCGAGAACTGTTCTAATCTTACTGAGATAATCTTTATCGGAAATCGTCCAAATTCAATCAATACCTATACTTCGTTCCAATTAGGTACTAGTGAGAAGCCAGTTCACTCTACCATTTATTCGACAGGATGGGCATCTGATGAAGTATTTGGAAAATCCATGTACACCACATTCACTTACAAAAGACTGGGTGGAATAACCGTTCCCGTCAACGTTCACGATGTCTGGAAAGAGTGTGTACCGATGGGCAACGTTAACGGTGAGTGGAAGGAACTGACCGAAGCGTTCGAGAACGTTCACGGTGTTTGGAAAGAGAAGGTCTAAAGAGGGGTCTTTCCCCTCAAACTTTTTTTAACTTTTATTTTTCATAAAAGATAAAAGAATGGAGATTACAAATGGGCTATACTGATCTGTTTTCTTTTTACAGGAGTAGCGAATGGGAAGGTCTCAGAAAGACCATCACGATGGAACGTGTCAACGATCAAGGGGATCTGATATGTGAGTACTGTCAGAAGCCGATAGTCAAGATGTACGATGCTATCTGTCATCATGTGGTGGAGCTGGATGAGAGTAACGTGCATGACGCTATGATCTCACTTAACCCTGATAACATCCAGGTGGTACATCACAGGTGTCACAATAGGATCCACGACAGATGGCAGGGTGGGAGACCGTCAGGAACACGTCATATCTACGTCGTGTGGGGTTCACCGTGCGCTGGTAAGAGTGCATACGTACAGGCTAATGCTGGACGTTACGATCTGGTTGTGGACATAGACAGGCTGTATAGTGCCATGGGTGTGGATGATAACAGAGGTGCGGTTAAGAGCAATGTATTGTCCGTGTACCGTTCCTTGATTGATATGGTTAAGACTCGTAATGGTAGATGGAGGACAGCTTGGATCGTTCGTACACTACCGTATGAGATCGATCGCGAGAGGATCCTCAAGGAGATAGGTGGTGGTGAGTTGATACACATCGACACATCGATGGACGAGTGCTTGAGGATCGCGAAGGAACGTGGTGGAGAATGGGAGAGCTGGGTTCAGGAGTACTGGTCGAGGTATCAACCCTCCCCCACCCTTGAGGATTGAGAGGGTCGGGAGTACTGTGACCGAGGGACTTATTTTTCACCGAACGGGATTTTTTGAACTTTTTCCAAACCTTTTAGGACTCGTTAGGGAATTATGAACCGAGTTCGTTAAATCTCGAAAAACATAACACTGTCATTGGAGGATAAGATGACACGCAAGGACGATCTATTGAAGATTTACAAGGAATTGGACAAGAATATCCTAACAATTGTGGAGCCGATGATTGGGGAACTCGTTTTCATCGAGGATCAACTGGCAGAATTGAAGACAAAACCATTCATCCGCTACCATCCGACGGATCCCAGCGTCCAGAAACAGACTCCTGCTGGAAGATTGTACAGGGATCTGCTCGCACAACAGAAGGACATCGTGAGGATCCTCTGCTCTCAGCTACATAAGAGCGGAGACGGTGAGGGAGACAGTCCGCTGGATGCTTATTTCAAGAGCATGGGTAGATCATGACCATCATACATACGAATGGCTTCCTCGAACAATATTACGAGGATTGCAGAAACGGAACACACGTCGTAGGTGCTGAACTCCTGATGGGCTTGGAAAGGCTCATGGAGGACATGACCAGCGACGACTACATCTACGATACCACAGAAGCGGATAGAAGGATCCATTTCATCGAGAACTGCCTCTGTTTGACGAAGAGTCCATTCTACGGTAAGCCGATGATCCTCATGGACTTCCAGAAGGCTTTCATCAGTGCGCTGTATAGCTTCAAGATGCTGGATGGGGTGGACAGGTTCCAGCGTGCCTTGTTCCTGATCGCGCGTAAGAATGGCAAGTCAGAGCTGTGTTCAGCACTGCTCTTGACAGAGATGTTGATCGGTGGTAAGGGACTGGACATCGTGGCATCGTCCAACGATGACAACCAGGCATCGATCCTGACGGATGCTGTGGACACGATGCGTCAGATCATCGACCCTGAGAACAAGCACACTTGGAGAAACCAGCGTGGGATCCTGTGTGAGAAGCTGAAGAACAAGATCTTCAAGTTGTCCGATAGAACGAGGAACAAGGAAGGACGTAACATCGACATCGCTGTGGTGGATGAAGTTCACGAGATGAAGGACAATGTCATCATCAAGTCCATCGAGCAGTCACAGTCGCTGAAGATCTCACCTAAGCTGATCCTGATCACTACGGAAGGGTTCGTCAACGACGGATTCCTGGATAAGGAACTCGTGCGCGCGCGTGCGATCCTGCGCGACGAGATCGACGACCTGGCATCCAGACGCTATCTTCCTTGGCTGTACACCCAGGACAGCGAGCGTGAGGTCTGGGAGGGCAACAGGGCGAACCGCTTGTGGATGAAGTCCAACCCGACGCTGGGAAAGGTCAAGCAGTACAGCTACCTCGAACAGCAGGTGGATCTGGCGAGACAATCGAAGGCTGACAGATCCTTCGTCATGTCCAAGGACTTCAACATCAAGCAGTCCAATGCTGAAGCCTGGCTCATGCTTGAAGACTTCAATTACATCGAGACGTTCGACATAGAGGACTTCAGGAACGCGCTCTGTCTGGGTGCGGTGGACATCGCTGAGACAACCGACTTGTCATGCGCTAAGGTTCTCCTGATGAAGCCTGGGGATCCCAAGAAGTATGTCTTCACGAAGTACTTCATCCCAGAGGGCAAGCTGGAACGCTCGAACGATGTCACCGCTGGTGCGAAGTATCTTGAGTGGGCTAACGCAGGCATGATGAAGATCTGTCCAGGAAACTATCTCGATGTCACGATCATCGCGGACTGGTTCGCTAGCTTATACAAGGACTACGGGCTGAGGCTCTACAAGTGCGGTTATGATGTGAAGTTCGCTACGGAGTTCCTAACCAGGATGGATCAGTACGGTTTCGATACGGAAATGGTCTATCAGAGTCCAGAGATCATGAACAATCCGATCAAGATGGTCGAGGCTGATCTCAAGTCAAGACACATCATCGGTAACAATGAGATCGATCGCTGGTGCTTCGGAAACGCATCGCTGAAGATCGACAGTCGCGGTAATGGTCTGGTGGTCAAGATCGATGGACAGATCGCCAAGAAGATCGATGGAGCGGTCACTACGTGTATCTTGTATGAGATCTTCCGCAGATACAGAACGGAGTTCACCGAGAATGTATAAGGATGCGCAAAATGTTTAAATCACGCATGACTATTTATAAAGCAAGAGGCGGTGTTTAAATTGGGTCTTTTCGATTTTGTAAAGAAACTGACCTCGAAAGAGGGTCAGAAATTCAAATATGCACCGATGCTCAACGGATATATGCCGATCTTCTCGCAGTTTGGACAGGACATCTACGCGAGTGATGTTGTCCAGCAGGCGGTCAACTGTATTGTGAGGGAGATGAAGAAGCTGGATCCTCAGCACGTCATCAAGAAAGGTTCCAATGTGACACCTATTGAGGATGAGATCCAGGCTGTCCTTGATAACCCGAACGATCTGATGACCACCAGCGATCTGATCGAGAAGATGGTCTGGAACCTGATGTTCAACTACAACAGTTTCGTCTTACCTGAGTGGGACAAGCACAGCGGAAAGCTGGTTGCTCTCTATCCGCTTCAACCCACCCAGGTAGATTTCCTTCAGGATGCCAGCGGAACGATGTTCATCAAGATGACGTTCGCAAACGACTACAAATCGACAGTCAGATACTCGGATGTCATCCACATCCGCTACAATTACGCGAACAATGAGTTCATGGGTGGAAATGCCTCTGGTCAGCCTGACCATCAGGCACTTCTCGAAACGCTGAAGCTCAATGATACGCTGATGCAGGGTGTGGCTAAGGCTCTCAAGTCTTCCTTTGCGATTAACGGTGTTATCAAGTACAACACAATGCTGGATCAGGATAAGACCCTGAAAGCTGTGGAAGAGCTGACCCAAGCCTTGAAGAACAACGAGTCTGGACTCATGCCTCTGGATCTGAAAGGTGAGTTCATCCCCTTCCAGAGACAGATTGCGATGGTGGACGAGGCTACTCTGAGATTTATCGACGAGAAGATCCTGAGACATTTCGGTGTGTCAATTCCAATCCTGACTGGTGACTATACCAAAGAGCAGTACGAAGCCTTCTATCAGAAGACTCTCGAACCGCTTATCAAGAGCATCGGACAGGCATTCACGAAGGCGATGTTCACCCGTCGCGAGTCGATCGGGTTCGGACACAGGATCATGTTCTATCCCAAGGATCTGATCTTCCTGAACACGACTCAGAAGCTTGAGATGATCAGGATGTTGGGTGATTCTGGCGCACTCTTCGAGAACGAGAAGCGTGTCCTATTAGGACTTAAGCCGATCGCTGAACTCGATGGTGTTCGCAAGCAGTCACTCAACTATGTTGATGTGGAGATCGCGAACGAATATCAGACAAAAGGTCAGACGACTGACAACGTTGAGCCAGAAGAACCCGTCAAGGAGGAAGGTGTGGAAGATGAGGAAGCACAGTAATGAAGAGCTGGTCACTCGCTCGTATCTCGCTGAGTTCAGAGCAGTCGAGGACGAGCCTGGTGTGATCGTAGGAACCCCGATCGTGTTCAACCAGGACACGGTCATCAGGGATTGGGCAGGAGAGTTCATCGAGAGGATCGATCCGAAAGCTCTTGCCACAACGGACATGAAGGATGTCCGTCTGTTCGTGAACCACGACATGAGCAAGATCGCTCTTGCCAGGTCTAAAAATGGCAACGGAACCATGTCGTTCACGGTGGACGCTACTGGTGTCAACATGAGAGCGATCCTGGACATCGATAACAACGCTGAGGCAAGGGCGTTGTACAGTGCTGTCCAGCGCGGAGACCTGGACGGAATGTCCTTCGGGTTCCGTGTCCGTGGTCAGGAGTGGAGCAACCTCGACAGCGAGCGTCCCACTCGTACCATCACTGACATTTCCATTATTCACGAGGTGAGCGCGGTCAATTTCCCAGCTTACCCTCAGACATCTATCAGTGCTAGGAGTACGGAGGAAACCGATTACTCACCCCTGGCGGAAGCCAGAGCAAAGCGCACGGAGGAAACCGCGAGCGATGTGTTGGAAATGGAAAGGTTGAAAAACAGTTACATCATGAGAACAATTTAAGGAGGTCTAAATATGGATATGAAAGCATATTTCGAGGGTGTCATTCAGCGCAAGCAGGATGACCTTGCAAAAATGGAGCAGAGAATGAAGGAGTCCCAGGACATCGCTGAGGTTCGCGCTATCGGTGAGTCTATGGTTGCAATGCGCGATGAGATCCGCGACGCTGAGAAACAGCTCGCATCCATCGAGACTGAGTCTGAGGCAAGGGGAATGGATGTCATGGCATCCTACGGACTTGGTCAGGCAGTAAGGGAGGAAGTCAATATGTACGCAAGCAAAGAGTATCGTATGGCATTCAAGGACTACGTTCAGCGTGGAGTCGCAATTCCCCAGGAGTTCAGGGCTGGTGGAGACAATGGAACCACTGTCACTGCTGACATCGGAGCAATCGTTCCTGAGACCATCATGAACGAGTTCATCAAGGATGTCTCCAAGGTCTACGGACAGGTCTACGCTAAGGTTCGTAAGCTCAACATCAAGGGTGGAGTGAAATTCCCTATCTCCAAGCTGAAGGCACAGTTCAAGTGGATCACTGAGACCACTGTTTCCGACAAGCAGAAGGCTGGGGAGATCAAGGAGTTCGTCGAGTTCTCCTACAACATCGGAGAGATCCGCGTCGCTCAGACCCTGCTTTCTCAGATCGTCTCTCTTGATCTCTTCGAGGCTGAGGTTGTCAAGATCATGGTTGAGGCATACGTTGAGACCATTGACAAGGGAATCATCTCTGGAACTGGATCTGGACAGCTCCTGGGAATCACCAAGGATCCCCGTGTTACCAACGTCATCGAGATGACCGAGGCTGAGATGGGAGATTGGACTGCATGGAGGAAGAACCTCTTCGCTAAGATCCCTCTCTCCAAGCGTGGACAGGGCGAGTTCCTGTTTACCTCTGCAACCGTTGAGGCATACCTCATGACCATGAAGGACGGTAACGACAGACCTCTGTTCAAGGAGGCTACCGAGCTGGACATGGGTCGCGATGTCGGAAGATTCTTCGGACGCACTGTTACCCTGGTTGAGCCTGATGTCCTTGCTGACTTCGGAACTGCTGGTGCTGGCGAGGTCATCGGAATCATGTGGGTTCCCCAGGACTATGCCATCAACACTAACATGGCATTCGGCATGAAGAGATACTTCGATGAGGACACTAACGAGTGGATCAACAAGGCTCTTACCATCCTCGATGGAAAGATGGTTGATACCTCTGGATGCTACCTTATCAAGAAGAAGGTTCAGGCATGAGGGTTCGTGTCATCCAAGCATTCAACGACAAGTACACGGACGAGTTTTACGTCCCGACACGCGAGCTGGATGTGACGGATGACAGAGCCAAGGAAATGTTGGATGCAGGAGTGGTCGAGATTATTCCTGAGTCCAAGGGGAGAAAGAAAAAGGCATAAGCCAGTGAGAGGGAGAAATCCCTCTCACATAAATTGAGGTGTTCTTATGTACGACACAGAGTTGATTGATGGCATCAAGACGAGGCTGGGCATCACAGGAATGTATCATGATGAACTGCTCCTTGCCTATGCTGATGATGTTAAGGCTTACTTGCTCTCAGGTGGAGTCAGTCAGACACTCATTGATAACGGTGAGAAATCTATCGGTGTCATCGCTCGTGGAGTAGCGGATCTGTGGAATTATGGGGCTGGTGATGGCAAATTTTCCGATGTATTCTATCAGCGTATGACTCAGCTACGCTTCCTAGACAACCCTAACGAGGGTGGCAGGGTTGGTGGAGCTGGGGATGTTGTTGCAATTACCAATGAAGAAATTGACGACTATACTGAATGTCTTGATGATTGAATGGATGTGAACATACGGCACAAATGAAAGTACTCACTGATTCGGGTGTTTCCTATCTCGTCAATAAGATTGACGAGAGTTTGGAAGAGAAGGTGGATAAGGTAACTGGAAAGGGACTGTCCACCAATGACTTCACCACCGCTGAGAAGACCAAACTATCGGGAATCGGAAGCGGTGCGCAACCCAATGTCATCGAGGCGATCAAGGTCAACGGTGTTGCTCAGGACATCACGAGTAAGGCTGTCAACATCGATCTTTCCGCATATGCAATCAAGAGCGAGGTATCCAACGCACTTGATGGAAAGGTTGACAAGGTTGACGGTTACTCTCTCATGAGTAGTGCCGAGAAGTCAAAGCTGGCTAATCTTCCAGCTAACGCGAATGAGACTTATGCGACGAAGAGTGACATTACATCCGTCTATAAGCCTAAAGGTAGTGTTGCGAGTAAGAGCAACCTTCCTTCGTCCGCATCGATCGGAGATGTCTACAACGTCAAGGATACAGACATGAACTATGTCTGGGCTGAGATCGATGGGAAGGCGCAGTGGGATCAGCTTGGTACAACTGTTAATCTGTCCAACTATTACACCAAGGGTCAGGTAGATGAGATCATCGGTGCTATCGAGGGTGACGTTGGATCAGTCTACACCAAGAGTGAGATCGATGGAATGGTCTCTACCATCAACGGTAACGTCAGCGCACTTCAGACTGAGGTTGGAAAGAAGGCGAACGCATCTTCTGTCTACACCAAGGCAGAGGTTGACAGTGCAATCGACACCGATGTGGCTGTTGTGAATGCAAGGGTTACTTCCGAGGTTGCAACACTCAACACCGCGTTATCTGGAAAAGTCAACGCATCTGATCTTGTGGCAATATCAAACTCCGAGATCGACGCGCTGTTTTGAATGAACGGGGGAACTGTGAATGAAATACCTGAGTGCGACTGGATTGGCTCGTCTTGTTGATAACATCAGAGCTAATCTAAAAGTCACGGAGACACCATACTCATACACTACATCAAGAGTTGAAACTGTGACGTTCACTGTTCCAGCATATACTACCGACGGAAAGTCCACACTTGACATTTACATCAACGGGGTAAAGGTCATACCCACCGTGGATTATACCCTAAGCGGTAATGTGGTCACTCTCAAGAAGACACTCAACGCAGGTCAAACCGTGACATTCATCGTGAGAACAATCTCAATATGAGGTGATTAAATGTATAGACCAAGTGGACTGTTTAACGTTCCAGCAATGATCCTCAAGGGTCAGTATGTCAAGGTAAACGGAGTCAAAACGAAGGAGTTCGCTGATGGTGAGGTCATCTTCGTTTCAGCCAAGTCCTATGGTGGAACTGAGAGGATCATCAACGACCAGGTCATCGTTGAAGACACGATCGAGATCGAGACCTGGTACAGACCTGACATCACATCGATCGACGGTCTGAGGCTCCTTGACGATGCTTCCGAGTGGGAGATCGTCAACCATCCAGAGGACATCGAGCGTAGGCATCAATGGTTAAAGTTCAAGATCCGTAGAATGGTAGGTAATGTCTGATGGCTAAGAGGAAGGGAAAGGGCAACTTCTCACATCACGGTGGGGTCTCGCTGGACTTCTACGGTTTCCAGGAGCTACTTGAGAAGATCACCAATGCTGGTGGTAATCTAGAGGATGCTCTGAGCAGATCGTTGCAAGCCAGCGCGAAACCTATCGAGAACGATCTTCGTGAGTTCATGTCCAAGCATCATCAGACTGGTGCGACTATCAGATCCTTCGAAAATGTCCACAGTGTGGATAGAGTCGGTGGATATGTGTATTACAAGCTGGGATTCGACAAGAAGAAAGGTGGTCTCCCAGCTCTGTATCTCGACATCGGAACTCCGACGATCAAGCCTTCCTTCTTCGTGTACTACGCATTCAAGAACAACGTCGATCGCGTCAAGCACGAGCAGGAGCAGGCTCTGATCGAGCTGTTGGAGGAGTTGATGTGAATGTGGGCAAAACTTGAAAATGTGTTCGAACAGATCGGACTGGAATACTCGCGTCAGGGATCCTACTCTGACGCATCAGAGTATCCTGAGTCCTTCTTTACGTTCTGGAACTTCGATTCACCTGAAGAGGGGTTCTATGATAACGAAGCGAAACGCACTGTCTGGTTCTGGCAGGTGTACTATTACACACGGAATCCAGCGACGCTCTACTCGATGATGGATGAGTTCATCAGGCTGGCTAAGGCTGAAGGATTCATCGTCGAGGGTAGAGGAACCGACATCCAGTCGGACAGACCAGACTATCCTGGCAGAATGATTAGAATCAAATATCTAGAAGAGTATCTTTAAAAAGAGGTGTAACAAATGGCTAAAATCACTGAGTACAGAGGTGTAGAAGGTCTCGTCTACGCTGAGGTCACTGAGGACAGCACTGAGACATATACCACTGGTGAGGTCAAACCTCTCGCTGGTGTCGGTGAGATCAGCAGAACTACCGAGTCTTCTGATGAAGCTCACTACTACGACAACAAACCTGCGGTCATCGTCTCTTCCACTGGATCCGACGAGATCACTTGCACTGTTTCCGCGATCCCCTTCGATGTCCTCGCTGACATCACTGGACAGATCTATGATGCCAACACTGGCGCATTCATCGAGGGACAGCGCGCAACCAAGTACTACGCTCTCGGATACCTGGCTAAGAAGACCGATGGAACCCTTGTCCCTGTTTGGAGATTCAAGGGAACCTTCAGCATCCCTGACAGCACCCACGTTACTGAGAACGACGGAACCGACGCAAACGGTCAGGAGATCACCTACACTGGCATCATGACCACTTACAAATTCGCAAAGATCGGAGCAAGTGCAAAAGCACTGACTGTCGATACCAGTCTTGGTAAGGCTGACGTGTCCACTTTCTTCGATGCTGTCACTACACCTGACACCCTGAAAACCATCGCTTGATAATCAATGAGTAGGAGGAAATCACATGGAATTTAGAATCAATGTTTACAACGGTCAGAAGATCGAAAAAACATACGTTGCTAACAAGTATGACCTGATGATGGGAACAGCCGAGGACATCCTCGCACTGATCGACATCGACAAGCTGAGTGGGAACCTCAACAGTAATGACGCTGAGATGGAGATCTTCAAGATCGTCCTCAAGTCGTTCAAGACGTTTGGACAGATTATCCATGAGATTTTCCCCGAACTCACTGAGGACGAGTATCGTCGCGTACCTGTCAAGGAGGTCGCGCGCGTGATCATGCAGGTGCTGACACATACTCTGTCCGAATTGTCAAGCGTGTCTGAAAAAAACTAAATTCGGAGCCTTCTAAGGCTCCGACCCAAACCATTTACCAGACACTGTTCGACATCGAGCTGTCTCTGTGTGAGAGATTCCCAGCGTTGACTCCTTTCCAGATCAGACGGGAACCGCTCCATGAGGTCTGCTTGTTGATCGCACGCTTGAACGATCGTCCTGTGAGCGACCAGCAACCTAAATCCGTACAGAATCAGGCGAAACACATACGCAGACCTGCTGGTGATGACTGGTTCTGACAAACATTTTAATCATTTTTAAGCATCCTTTTTATAAAAAGGAGGGTGAATCGTGGCAATTAACGACAACATCATTGGTGTTGCGATGCAACTCGATGTCTCGGATCTGAAGTCAGGTCTCAACGAGACGAAGAAAGCCATCACGACAGCCAATAAGACGTTCCAATCCCAAACCGCTGGAATGGATGATTGGACGAAGACCAGCGATGGTCTCAACGCGAAACTCACACAGCTCGACACAGTCCTCGATATGCAGAAGCGTAACCTTCGGGGTTACGAGGCTGAGATAAAGCGTGTGAGCGCGCTGGAAGGCGATCACACCGAGCAACTGCGCAGACTCAATGACAAGCTCCTGGACTGTCAGACCGCGATTGGTAAGACCGAGAAGGCACAGCGCAAGTATCGTGGAATGCTCGACCAGGTCGAGGATGGAACTAAGGACGTAACGAAGGCAACCGACAAGATGTCCAGATCCATGAAGGATGCTGAGAAGTCCACCGTGGATCTCAAGGGTGGATTCAGCGTACTGAAGGGAGCCATGGCGAACCTTGTGTCTACAGGTGTTACCAGCCTGGTCTCAGGACTCAAGCAGGCTGTCGAGGAATCGAGAGATCTTCGCAAGGAGACATCCAGACTAGAGACAGCTTTCCTGGACAATGGTTTCACATCGGAGCAGGCGACAGCGAGCTTCGTCGAGCTTAACAGCGTGCTTGGTGATACTGGAAGAACCACCGAGGCTCTACAACTACTCTCGACGATGGCTGACACCGAAGGAGAACTCAAGGAGTACACTGACATCCTGGGTGGAGTGTATGCGAAGTTCGGTGACGCTCTACCTGTCGAGAGTCTGGCTGAGGCTATGAACCACACCGCCAAGCTGGGAGAGGTTCAGGGTACTCTAGCGGATGCGCTCGAATGGGTTGGGATCAATGTCGATGACTTCAACGGGAAGCTCGCGAAGTGTTCCAGTGAGGAAGAGCGCGCCAAACTGATCAGGGATACCCTTAACGGTGTTTACAAAGATGCTTCGGATACATACAAGGAGAATAACAAATCACTCATTGAAGCACAGGAGACTGAGACGGAGTACGCGCTCGCTCAGGCTGAATTGGGCGAACAGATGGAACCTGTCCTCACGACCATCAAGAAGGGTTGGACGGACGTTCTCAAAGCCTTCACCGAAATGATGTCGGGGACGGATCTCGAAGGTCTTAAGAAAGGTATCTCGGATGCGTTCGGATGGTTCATCAAGGACTGTGTACCCGTCATCAAGGATGCAATCAAGTTCGTTATCGATCATAAGGAACTGGTACTTGGAATGATCACAGCGATCGGTGTCGGTTTCCTTGCGTGGAAAGTCGTCGGTATCATCACATCTGTGGTAGGTGCGATCAAAGGTATGATCACCGCGATGGCTAGTCTTAACGCTGTCATGATGGCGAACCCGATCGGACTTATCATCACAGCTATCGGACTGCTGGTTGTGGCTTTCATCTACCTCTGGAACAACTGCGATGCTTTCCGCGAATTCTGGATCGGACTGTGGGAAGCCATCAAGAAGTATGCGAAGATCGTCATCGACTGGCTCACTGGTGCGTTCTCGAAAGCTTGGGAATTCATCAAGAAGGCATGGTCTGGCACTGTCGAGTTCTTCCAGAACATCTGGTCAGGAATCAAGAAGGCATTCTCGAACGTCGTGTCTGGCATCAGTAAGTTCTTCTCGGATGCGTGGAACAAGGTCACAGGCATCTGGAAGAAGGCTGGCAACTGGTTTAGCGACATCATCGATGACATCATCGGATTCTTCGCGGATCTTCCTGAGAAGATGCTTAAGATCGGTGAGGACATGATCAACGGTCTGATCGATGGAATCAAGAACACGATCGGTAGCGTTGGTGATGCGATTAAAGAAGGTCTGGATGCTGGAATCAGTACAGTTAAAGGCTGGCTCGGAATCGCTTCCCCATCCAAGCTGATGCGCGATGAGATCGGAATGATGATGGGTGAAGGTGTTGGTGACGGTCTCCTTGCCAGTACGAAAGGTGTCATCAAGGACGCTCAGAAGTTCACCCAGAATATCAGCGCAGGATTACAGGGTACAGTTGGAAACCTTCAGTCTGGCACTGTCCTGGGATCTGCTGGTGGATACTCTAAGAGCGTGACCAACAACTTCTATCAGACTATCAACGCACCGAAGCAACCTAGTAGGATCGAGCTGTACAGACAGACAAAGAACCTGCTGGCACTGAGGGGAGGTTATTGAGATGTTCGAACTGAAAGTTGAAAACATAATGGGTGATGTGATCACCCTCACCCAGAATGAGAGCGCATATCAGGTGATCAATATCGAGGGATTGAACCCTCCGAACGCGATGATCAACAGCTCACCTGTGGTCGGTCGTGATGGATCCAGGTTCCAGTCGTCCAAGCTAGAGGACAGGAACCTGGTCATCACCGTCAAAATCAATGGAGATGTAGAAAAGAACAGGATCAACCTGTATCGCTACTTCAAATCTAAACGCTGGCACAAGATCTATTACAAGAATGGATCCCGTGACGTGTACATCGAGGGGTATGTTGAGAGCATCGAGAACAACCTGTTCACGGACAATCAGACAATGCAGATCTCGATCGTCTGTCATGACCCTTACTTCAAGTCGATGGAAGAGATCGTGACGGACATCTCACAGGTGCTGGCATCGTTCGAGTTCCCGTTCGCAATATCTGATCCAATCCCCTTCTCCGTACTGGTGAAGGATCGTATCATCAACATCGTCAACGATGGTGAAGCGGATACTGGACTGATGATCTTCGTCAGAGCAACTGGCACAGTGCCAGATCTGAGAATCTTCAACGATCTTACTGGCGAGTTCTTCGGATTCGACCAGGAGATGATCGCTGGTGATCAGATAGTCATCAACACCAACCGTGGTGAGAAGTCCATCACGCTCACGCGCGACGGAGTGGATCATAATGTGATCTCAGGTGTCAGTCGTAACTCCACCTGGCTAACGCTTGCGATGGGTGACAACCAGTTCACCTACGGAACAGAGTCGGGACGTGGTGAGGAATTTCTTGAGATCAACTTCCGCCACAGAACGATCTATGAGGGAGTGTGAGCGATGGAGATCTATGTGTTGGACAGACTGTACAACCAGGTCGGAATCGTCGATGGATTCACCAGTTTCATCTGGGCTAAGAGATACACGCTGTTCGGAGACTGTGAGCTGTACATCTCGGCAACCCGTGAGAACATCGATCTCCTGAAGCGTGGGAACTTCATCCTTCGCTCTGACGACAACGACATGATCTGTCGTATCAACAGCGTGGAGTTGGAGACCAACCCTGAGACTGGTGACTTCCTGATCGTCAAGGGTGAGGATTGCAGGGCGATCCTTAACCAGCGCATCGTCTGGAAGCAGACCACATTCAAAGGTCAGGCTGGCACATTCATTGGTCGTCTGTTGGATGAGAACATCATCGAGCCTACGAACAGGGTCAGAGCGATCCACAACTTCAACCGTAGGGCATGGAGTGGATTCAATGACAACCTGGACATCCAGACCACCTACGATCCCGTGGGTGACAAGATCATCGAGGTGTGCCAGATGTTCAATTATGGATCCAGAGTGATATGGGAGAACGATGAGTTCGTCTTCGAGCTGTACAAGGGTACAGATCGCTCCTATGGTCAGGATGTGAACCCGTATGTGGTCTTCAGTCCTAACTTCGAGAACCTGATCTCGACGAGGTACACGATGGACAGTACTGGCTATTACTCCATCGCACTCGTCGGAGGTGCTGGGGAAGGAAGCAACCGCATAAGTGCGACCGCTCAGATCGGTGACTACGTCGGGATCGACAGGTTCGAGATGTTCGTCGATGCCAACGACGTTTCAAACGAGATGACCTACGAGGATCTGATCGCGCTGTATCCCAACGGAACGATCGCGACCGAGTCCAACAAGGTCTATTACTCCGTGAGTGGTGTGAAGATCGCCACCCTGGACAGCGCAAGCAAGCCTACTCAGGCTGTGCTTGAGCCAGCACCCTACAACGAGATGCTGGTTGAGAGGGGACGCGAGAAGCTGGCTGAGACTGGAATCGTCGTGACATTCGACGGTGAGGTTGAGCCGAACCACTCCTTCCAGTTCGGGAAAGATTATTTCCTCGGAGACATTGTAACAGTTTTGAACGAATATGGGATTGAAGCGAATGCCAGGATCACGGAGGTTGTCGAGTCCTTCGACGAAACTGGACATTCCATCATTCCAACCTTTGAGTATATTGAGGTGAACTAAAATGGCAATTAAATGCGGTTTCTTTAATTCCGTAGGTCAGGATCGTCTGTACACTGCGGAGGACATGAACGAGCCTTACAAGGAGCTGATTTCGAACGGTGTACTCGCTACCAAGAGCGACTACCTTCAGGTGATGGCACAGTCTGGACTGACCGTCACTGTCAAGGCTGGACGTGGAATCTTCGGGGACAAGTGGTTCCTATCTGATTCAGACATCAGCCTCACGTTGAACCAGGCATCTGGAACCCTTCCCCGTATCGACTCGATCGTGGTCAGGATCGATCGCAGTGAGTCGGTGAGAGGTGCATCCATCCAGGTTAGAACTGGTGTCGCTTCCAGTTCTCCCGTGGCTCCGACGATGTTCCGCGATGACTATGTGACCGAGTACAGGCTGGCAGACATCAGCGTTGGTGCTGGTGCTACCTCCATCAGCCAGTCCAAGATCACCGACAAGAGGGGATCCAAGGATTGTGGTTGGGTTACATCTCTCGTCCAGCAGGTTGACACCGACACGCTCTACAACCAGTGGCAGGATGCCTTCGAAGAGTGGTTCGCAGATGTCAAGGACACCCTCGCAAGCTCCACCCTGATCAGATCCTATGATGCGACATACACAACCGCTGTTCAGGATGAGACCGCTATCCCGATCCAGATCTCCCAGTTCAATCAGAACCTGGACATCCTTCAGGTGTACATCAACGGTCTGATGCTCGTCAAGGGTGTGGAGTACACGATCACCGACAACACCAGGATCAAGCTTACAAACGGTGTGGACAAGGGAACCCAGGTCTCGTTCGTCGTGTACAAGAGCATTGACGGATCCGACGCTGAGACAGTCGTCCAGCAGGTCTACGCACTTCAGACCGAGGTCAATGGTCTCAAGGTTGCCAGCGCACTCTACAACCACGCATCTGGTGTGTATCTCAACTCAGGATCCAGTGCTGTCGCGAGCAAGAACCTGAGCAACTGTCGTGGTGGATGGGTGCTTGTGTGGACTGGTTTCGACCTGACAGGAGCCAAATTCAAGGACGAGTACATTCAGACCACAGTCATTCCGAAGACCTCGCACAAGGGAACTACTTGGAATGGTGAGAGCATGACACTTTCCTTCGTCTACTCGACTGATGGATCTACCGTCACGCAGGCTGTCAAGACCATCAAGGTTTACGACAACCGTGTTGAGGGTGGAGCTTCGTACAACGGAACTGGAAACAATCGTAACATCTGTCTGAAAGCGATCTACGAATATTGATCAAACCGTGGGGATATTCCCCACTTTTTTATTTTTTATCTGACATTGTCATACAAAGTCTTATATATCAATTGGTAGATATAGATATTAGACGGGAACAAAACCCGAACAGGAGATATGTAAAATGGACGGAAAGCTTGAGGCAAGAATTAAGACTGCTATCAGAGAGAACATCGCATCCCACGAGGTTCCCGACGATTTCTTCGGAAACACAAACCTTGGATTCAAGAGGTTCGAAGTCCTGTACGGAGTAGGATTCGCTCCCAAGTGTAGTGAGACCATGAGGACAATCATCGTCGCTGTAAAGCACAAGGATGTCATGGGAGACAACGTCACTGTGTTCGAGATCAAAGACTACACAGACGGAAAGATGGTTGCAATGTTCGACGGAAATGCGAGCATCGACTTCGAGAACAAGAAGGTCAACTGGCACAACGTCTGCTATGGTGGATTCACGAGAGAACACGCAGACTACTTCTTCCAGAGGATGTTCGAGAGCATGGAGATTGAAACCCTCTAAACACCCTTCCTCAAACCTCTTAACACATCTTAATGTCAGACATAATAATACATAGTCTTATATACACCACAAAAGAATGTCTATAATGTCGGGAAGAACCCGACAAGAACAGGAGAGAATGAAAATGTATGTGATGGCAATCTGCGGAGATCTGTACCTTGACTGCGTGACCGTTAAGGAAGCTCGTGAGTGGGCTAAGAAGGTCATGGGAGTTGAGTGTGCTAGCTGTGATCTGTATAAGATGCATAAGGATGGTCGCATGGGTGAACTCTACGATCACATCCACTACGAGAGTGAGTGGTGCAGTGCAATAATGAAGAAGATCAAGAGCGAGGCAATGGGTGAGTGAAATGGACGGGGACTTCGTAGATACCAGGACATACGATATGAACAGAATCAAATCTCTTTTCCGTCCTTGGACTTCCAAGGATGGGGAGATTCGTTACTACATCAACGATGCGGTACACCTCATAGAATCGGAAAATGACTATTACGACTGGGGTGAGATGCGTGCAAGCGGTGGAAGGGTCTGGAACATCATAATTCACAACATCATGCCCAAGACTAAGGTCTTCATCGACACTGACGGACATCTACACGTCTATGGGTGGGCTTGCCACGGACAGGGTGAAGCTATGGGACTTCCCAAGGTTATCGCCAATGCTGTCTGGAAGGAGTACGGAATAGCGGATGAAAGGGTCAGGGAAATGCGTGCCAAGAAGCTTGTCGGACATTCCGCACACAATCAGTTCACTGATGTTGGGGACGTTGTGAAGATCGTGAGAGGTCACAAGTCTGTTGGAACGGTGTTCACGATCACCCGTGTCACTTATTACCATTACAGTGAGTATAGAAAACCAAGTGTGTATCTCTATGATGATGCGCAGGATTTCAAAGTCAATGCTGAGAACTGTGAAATCGTGGATGTTGGTTTTTCAACCAAAATCAAGAAGTGATTAAGGTCAACTATATTGACACAAACATCTTTCCAAACACCTTAAACGAGTGGATAAAATGATCGAGAATATAAGAGAACTCGAACAGATGGAAGCGATGGATCGCGTTCAGGCGATCAATGAGATCAAGCAGTATATCAGGTCGGTAAGTCCGTTCAAGGGCGAACCCGTGGACTGTGTCCAGTGGGTTCCGCAGGAGCTGGTACAGGCAAACGACTACAACCCCAACAGTGTAGCACCGCCAGAAATGGAGCTGTTGCACGTCAGCATCAAAGAGGATGGATACACCCAGCCGATCGTCGTCTGGCAACATGACGGGATCTACGAGGTCGTGGATGGATTCCACCGCAACCGCGTAGGAAAGGAGTGTCAGGACATCAAGGATCGCGTTCACGGATACCTTCCCGTCGTGGTCATCAACGATGATGTGACCGACAAGGGTCAGAGGATCGCATCCACGATCAGACACAACCGCGCCAGGGGAAAGCATCAGGTGGACGCTATGGCGAACATCGTCCTCGATCTCAGGAGACGCAACTGGTCGAACGAGAAGATCGCCAAGAAACTGGGCATGGATGCTGATGAAGTACTCAGGCTGTCCCAGGTCACTGGACTTGCTGAATTGTTCAAGGACAGGCAGTTCTCCCAGGCTTGGACGTGCGAGTTCGAAGACGAAGAAGTGATCGACGAAGGGGAAATGCTCGATGATTAAAATCGAAGAGGTTTCGAACGATGTTGGGATCTCGTTCCTGAACGATTCCAAAGCCTACAAAGAAAAGATCTATGTTTCCAAGTGTGACAAGTGGTTCGGAGCGTTCGAGGGCGATAAAATCGTTGGTGTCATCGGATTACTTGGAAAAAGAGTTCGTTGTTTCTTCGTACTCAAAGAATACAGGAAACAAGGTATTGGAAGTGAACTACTTTCCACCCTATTGTCACGGTCTGATAAAGAGTGGTATTCAGCGTACGTGACCGAATACAGCATGAGGATATTCATCGAGTACGGATTCGTGATCGTATCTGTGAATGAGAAAACAGGAATAAGGTTCGTGAGGTTAAATGTCTAAAATTGAGCGCGTGTATCATCCGTACTGGCTGTGGGAGGATGCCAAGATGTATCATCCTCCCATGATCGGTATGATCGAGACTGGTGAGACGAAAGAGGAACGCTGGCAGAAAGCGATCGATCTGTTGACCAACAGCGAGAGGTTCTACACGACCGCGAAGGACATGATGAAGGCTTTCCCGTATGCCTGTGAACACAACCTGACGAACACCACGATGAACAGGATCGCATACATCGGACAGGCATCCTGCTTCTTCCTTCACGGATTGGTCGAGGAAGAGGTCAGGGGAGCCTGGGGATACCTGACTGAAGAACAGCGCAACGAAGCAAACGAGACAGCAAGAAAAACCTTGGAGGAATGGGAGAATGAATACATCCAGAGTCATGCTTGATATGGACGTTCTGACCGCATCGAAAGAGCGTATATCGTGGGCATTTGACAATTTCGAGAAGATATGTATATCGTTCAGCGGTGGAAAGGACAGTACCTGTATGACACACCTGATCATGGAAGAAGCCATCAAGCGCGATCGCAAGGTTGCGCTTTTCTTCATCGATTGGGAAGTCCAGTATCAGCTCACGATCGATCACGTGAAGACCATCTTCGAGATGTACGCGGATCACATAGATCCTTACTGGATCGCACTTCCGATCTTCGGAGATAGTGCAGTGTCCCAGATCGAACCGTCATGGATCAGTTGGGACAAGTCCAAGAAGGATGTGTGGGTCAGGAAGCAGGAGCCTTACATGATCACGGATGAATCCAGATTCCCGTTCTACTACTACGGGATCGAGTTCTACGAGTTCATCGAGAAGTTCAACACCTGGTATGGGGACGGTAAGCCAACAGCCTGTATGGTGGGCATACGCACGCGCGAGAGCCTGAACCGTTACCGCGCACTGGCGAACCGTCGTAAGAACAAGTTCGACGACAAGATCTACACCACTCAGGTATCAGACGATGTGTGGAACGTCTACCCGATCTACGACTGGAAGGCAGAGGACGACTGGACATATCTGGCGAAGTATGGTAAGTGCTACAACCAGATCTATGACAGGTTCTATCAGGCTGGTCTGTCGATCCACCAGATGAGGGTCGATGAACCCTTCTGTTCCGAGGCTAGAGCTTCGATCTGGCTGTATCAGGTACTGGAACCCCAGACGTGGGCGAAGATGGTTCTACGCACCGCAGGAGCCAATTCCTCGTCGATCTATTGCAAGGAGATGGGCAACATCCTGGGCAACGGAAAGGTCACGCTACCGCCAGGTCACACCTGGGAATCTTTCGCTAAGTACATCCTGGACACCATGCCAGAGAGTACAGCGGAGCATTACAAGAACAAGATCGCGGTCTACCTCAGATGGTACATGACCAAGAAGGGTTATCCCGATGGTATCCCCGATGAAGCGGATTACTATCTGGAAAACAAGAAAGAAGTACCTTCCTGGCGCAAAATCGTGAAAACTTTACTCAAGAACGACTATTGGTGTAAGGGATTGGGATTCAGTCCGACCAAGCAGAGCGCGTACGATCAGTATGTCAAGAGGATGAAAGAAAAGAGAAAGGAATGGGAACTGATGGAGTGATAGAATGAGCTATAGGATAGACAGCGACGGAACCCGTGTATATAGAAACGGTAGATATGAACTGAGTGTGAAGGTACAGATGACAGCAACGATCAGAGTGGATGCCAACCCTGGTGACACCGAAGAGATCCAGAGACAGGTGGAGATCTGGAAGGACGACAACACCTCGTATGAGGTCGATCTGGACGATTGGGAGGTCGAGGACTATGAGCTGGTCGAGTGAGATGTATCTCCCCCTGTGTGACATCTGCAAGCATCAGAACGATAAGGTGATGCTGGTCTGGGATGCGACAATTACAGATTGGCGCAACATCACGTGTAGCGATGGGAAGATGGGTTGTCCAGGCTTCGAGCCTAAGAGGGGTGATGCTTGATGTCAAGCCTGAACGCGGTTTATGTCCAGCTCGCTGAGGGGATCTGTACGGGTAGAGGTCTTAAGACGCTCTGTGAGAAGCTGACCGCCAGGGGATACGCATCCCCTGGCACACAGTTTGAAGTCTACACCTTCTACGACGAGACTTGGATCACCACGATCAAGTGTGTTGATGAAGGTGAGTGGGTCAAGTTCGTCCCTGAGCATTGGGAGACAGCTTACAGACCCAAGAGGAATCCCATCCCACAGATCAGGAGGTCATCGGAATGATCGAGCCTGCCATCTACTACATCGCACGTTGTGACAGGTGCAAGGTCTCCTACATCGGGGTATCGGAAGATCGCGCCACCTGTGTGAAGCGCATCAATGACGCTGGATGGCTCACCTTGGAGTGCGGGATCTGGTGTCTGTGTCCTGAGTGTCGTGAGAAGAGGTCGAGAGAATGAAAGTGTATATCGTGTTTGAACAGTTCTATATGACACGCTTCGTGGGTATATTCTCTAGCTGGAAGTCCGCAGAGAGGTTCGTCATAGAGAAGTACGGAAATTTCGATTGCATCATGATCCATGAGTACGAGGTGAGAGAATGAAGCAAGTGACAACCTCAAAGTTCGATGAACGTCTTGGGGAAGAAGGCGTGCGCAAACTTGCTGAAAAGGTTGCGTGGATAGACAGTACGGTTGATGAGTATGGGAGTCTCGACGCATACTTTAAAATGAAAATCTCGTGGGACGACATATGGGATTATCACGACTTTGTTCGTGGGAGTCGCTTTGGGGTGACTCGTGAGGTGGTTGAATGAATATCGAACTGATAGCATATACACCCATGGCTGAATCAGTCTGTAACCTCGGAGCAGAGATCTGCGTGAGCGAGAGCAGACCCGATCTGAAAGAGGATGGATTCAAAGCACTTGGACACGCGCTCAGATCTGGACACGAGTCTGTACTGGAACACGCAACCTTCACTTTCGCTATCGAAGGGATCTCAAGAGCCTGTTCTCATCAACTTGTACGTCACAGGATGGCATCATACAGCCAGCAGTCTCAAAGATACGTCAGGATGGATGGATTCGATTATGTCGTGCCTGAGAGCATCAAAGACTCGAAGACAATTTGGAGAAATGAGTATACTGGCGATGAGATCAGCACCTTGGAATGGTATGAGAAGATCATGTGTGAGTTGGGAGAGGAATATGATACATTGGTCAAGGCAGGCATCCCCGAAGAGGATGCCCGTTACATCCTTCCCAATGCCTGCAAGACCAATCTCATCGTGACCATGAACGCGCGCGAACTCCGTCACTTCTTCTCGCTGAGGTGCTGTGAGAGAGCGCAGTGGGAGATCAAGCAACTCGCTGACATAATGCTCGCACTCGTGCGCGAGGTCGCTCCGTCGATCTTCGAGGATGCTGGATCCAGATGTAAACAACTGGGTTACTGTCCTGAAGCCAGAGGATGTGGAAGGTTCCCGAAGAAGGTGAAGGGATGAGGTGTTCCTTCTGTTCTCGTCAGGCTGAACACGAGTTCAAGAAGGAGAACTTGTACTTCTGCGGATCCTGTGGGCAAGCATTCCGAGAGGGGTTCGAGAAAGGTAAGATCTACGAAGCTGTCAGGAGAAGAAAATTCGGATCCTAAACAATTTCTAAACCTTTTATCATACAAAATAATACGAAGTATTATATATGATACAAATCTTACAGCATATTGTCAGAACCGAAATGGATCCGACAGAACAGGAGAAATCGAAAATGGCAGACATATACAGCATCTACAACTACTACACCCGTAGAACCGACATCGCGACCGATGACAAGGTGGCATTCATCAAGAAGTTCCAGAACCAGTTCAAGAGGGGACGCAGGGTCGCCAAGTACATGATCCTTAAGCAGAACGGAAAGACCTACTACCAGGTCTTTATCCAGTGATCAGAGGGAGTGAAATGGATCACATCTACATCGACATTCGCACTTGCGAACTCACCCTCGGTCAGGTCATGAGAGAGGTTGACAGACTGATCGCAGAGCATCCCGACCAGGAGATCTTCATGGACGGGGATGTGTACGCGATCGTCGGGAGGGATAGAGTATGAAAGTCCATACCTGCTCCAAGTGTAACCTTCTTCCAAGGGTCTCCAAGAAGCACATCTCTTCAGACAGGTGGTTGGTACAGTTGGTGCATGAGTGTCCTGTCACGAAGTACCGCTTCGAGCCTGTCTATTGGACGTACGATGAAGCAATTAAATCCTGGAACACAATGAACGACTAATTGAAACCATCCAGCATGAGGCGGAAAGCATTGGGCTTTTCTTCTGGTTCGCATCCCATCCTAACTGAACCAGTGTATCTCCTGTTCCCCAATGCCCGTTAACCCGTGCTGGATCACCAGAGGGTGAAATGTATGAGATCAATATACAGCGTACAGTCCGTGGAAGGATCCACGATGGAGGAATCGACATCGTATCATTGTGTGATGTGGTGGTTGTGGTTCCATTCCCGTACGTGGAGGATCGTCAATTGTAAGACCGAATGGACAAGTCAGAACGTGCCAAGCGTGAAGAAAATGATATACATCGTGGAGAGAACAGAATGATTTCGACTATGGGAAACAATCTCATGCCCAGGAGGGCAACCAAGCATTCAGCAGGCTATGATTTCAAGATGCCATGTGAGATGACCATCGAACCTGGTCAAACAGTCGTCATCGATAGTGGGGTTTGTCTTGAGGAAGGTGATCTGGGTATCGATCAGGTCATGCTCCTGTTTCCACGTAGTAGCCTAGGGATCAAGTACGGTCTAAGGCTGAAGAACACAGTCGGAGTGATCGACGCGGACTATCGCGATACGATCAAGATCGCTCTCACTACCGACAAGAAAATCACCCTCATGAGAGGTGAAAAGGTCATGCAGGGAGTGATCGTCAAGTTCGGACTGATTCCCCAGGAGATCAAACCTGAAGCTGAAAGAACAGGTGGACTCGGATCCACTGGAAAACTGTAATGGAGAACAATAACATGAATGATACAGTATGCGATAAAGTGATTGTGAAGAATGGAAATTCCCTTTCGGTGAACATCACCAAGGAATTGAAAATGCTTGATGTAACCGCTGGGGATATAGTCAGGATCACGATCGAAAAGCTTTAAACAATTTTCATACCCTTATGGTGACATAAGTTAAACACCATAAGGGTATGTATTTATTTTAAAATAATATCGAGAACCACTTGATTCCCGTCATGACTGTATTCTATGTGTTTTATGATGTCTTTCAAAAGGTCGTTCTTAAGTTTCGCATCAACTGATTCATCCAACAGCTTCTCGATGACATCGTTGAATCTTACGATTTTCTCCTGATAATCCACAGGTGCAATCAGTTCTGATTCCATCCGTTCCAGCGTCAACTCGACTGTCTGTATCTGGGATGTGATGACCTCTTTCCGTTCCTTGAACTCTTCTTTGGTGTACGTCTTATCTTCCAGCAACTCGAACAGGTTGCTTCGTTTGATTTTGAGTTTGTGAAGTTCAGCCATCAATCGATTGATCTCAGCTTCCCGTTGTTCGTATCGTCTGTTCTCATCGTCGTTCGTCATCTTGAAAGTGAAGTCTTCGATGTGTACTCTTAACCCATCGATCACCGCTTTCACCACGTCATCCAAAGGTGCTGTCTTGATCTTGCATTGCTTTGTAGATCTATGTCTCACCCTCGCTGGATAACCACTTTCTTTACCTTGTGGAACATTTCTGACAAGTGACATTCCACACTGCTTACATTTGAGTATACCCGATAGTGGATTCTGGATCTTCATCAGATGATTGATCGGAACCGAACGAGTCTTCCGTCTTTCCATAGCTTTCTGAAAAAGTTCATCTGTAACGATAGCTGGGTGTTTCCCTTGTACGATGATCTGATCCTTCTCTGATTGTCTTCGTCTTACCTTGACCAGTTTCCCATCGTCATACTCCTTAGTCCACTTCCGCGCGCTCCATCTCACCTTACCGATGTATACCACGTTGGACAGCATATCCCGAACCGTCCCATGACTCCATTCAAGTTGTGTCTTCCGTTGGGTTGGGATCCCCATACTCGACAGTTTCTTCGCTATCTCTCCGAAGGTCAAACCATCATTGACGTACCAATCGAACATCATTCGGATCACTTCAGCTTCTTCCTCGAAGATCTCCAACGTTCTGTTGTTACGACCTTTCTTCACGATATTGTAACCGTATGGTCGATGCGCTCCCAAGTAGTTACCTTCCTTGACGGATGCGATCGTTCCAGCTTGCATACGTCGTCTGATGGTCTTGTACTCTTTCCGTGACATGAACAGGGAGAACTCGAAGTATTCCTCGTCATACTCATCATTTGGATCGTATGTCTTAGTTGGTGTAATGATCTTCGTATTGGAGATCTTGAAGGCTTCCGCAACCCGTCCCTGATCAGTCGTGTTACCACGAGCCAGACGTTCGATTTCCATTACTAGGACACCTTCATACTTGCCTTCGTAGATGTCTTGTAACATCTGTTGCATCTGCGGTCTATCGGCTATGGATTCACCCGATACGAGTTCGCGATAGATCTTGGCGATATACAAGCCCATCCTGTCAGCTATCTCCATCAATTGCGCTTCATGTCGTGCCAGTGTCTCGAACTCACCACGTGCTTCCAGTTCAAGGTCAGCACGTGACTTTCTCAAGTACAGGCAGTATGCCTTTTTTCGTGATAGTTTGTTCATATCTGATAGATTCTCTATTCTCATTGGTTCTTCCTCCTATGTACTATAAACTCCGCATACGCGGTCAATTCTTCCGCTTCGTTGTCCGTTAGATATTGGTGACACAGAAATTCACACCAATGCTCCATCAAGATCGGGTGGATCTGGGGTTGGGCTTGAATCCCGATCAGATCGTCGATGCTGACGTTGAAGAACTCAGAGAACTTTTTGATCAGTGCCAGCGGAACCTTCCGTGTAGCTGTCTCATAGTTGACGATCGATGTCTTGGAGACACCCATGATCTCAGATAGCTGACCTTGTGTAAGATGTCGCGCTTGTCGTAATCTTCTAAGTCTCACTCCAAACTCAACATACTCTTGACCAATCTGTTCGCTTTTCATTTACCTCACCTCGAAAACTACTATAACACATAAAATCGCGAAATGCGACATAAAAATACGGAAATTAAAAATAAATATCGCATGGTGTAATATACCATTGACTTGGGGAGGTACATATCGTACTATGTCCACGAAGTCGCGCAGTGCGACTGGAAACAAGGAAGGAGGTCACAGAATGAAAGTCATCAACTATCCAGCACTGGCTGGAATCATGGCATCCAACGGAGAAACGTATCAAAGCCTAGCCGATCTACTCGGAACATCCACATCTGCGATCAGCAGGCGGATGAAAGGAGAGGTCGATTGGTCATTGCATGAGGTGAAAGCGATCTGTGAGCATTATGAGAAAAGCTACTACGAATTGTTCACTTAAAATCACGGTTCGTGTTCACGGAGAGCCACGGGATATAAGAGAGTCTTGCAAGCGGTTTATGGAGAAGGTAGATAGAAATGTCAAACGTTGAGTTATTTGATTTCCAGAGGAAGATCCTCGAAGATACCAGCGACAAGAACCACGTCGCGTACTATC
>JAFZFH010000077.1 GCA_017555965.1 Bacteroidales bacterium | reverse complement strand
TGTGGATGTGTCTGTTTCCCGTAGCCCAATGTGATTTGTACTTGGCCGTTTCGTTCTTCAAAGGGCATACAGTAACCGCTTTTGGAAAGCAGGTTCATTTCTTGCGTATATTCCATTGTTCAGTTCTTATGTTGATTATGATGTTATCGTTTCATGCCTCCTGATTGGTTGGCTGTCTGTTCTGATAGTTGATTATTCTTGGATATATTCTGACTCTGTGACACATGGGCATTGTTGCCGATAAGCATCATGCCCAATACCGCACCCGCGATTTTGCCGAGCCAGCCGAAACGACCGAATACGAGTAACGAAGAAGCGACAAGCCCCAAAAGGCTCATGCCTGACACGTTCCCTTTGCCGAGATTGCTGAAGAAGTTACCGAACATGTTCATGCCATTACCGCTGAAGATGTTCTTCAGGAAGTGTTGCATGCCGTTCCATTTGCTGTTTACATCGCTCATGGTGGCATTCATGCTTTCAATGGTTTCTCCGGCTTTTTCGGTCATGCTTTCTACACGTTCAGCTGTCTGACTGAGTGCTTCATCCACCTTATCAACTGTTTCTTTACCGACAAGTGTGTCACCGATGGTTCTTAACACGGGCTTGTCATTGACGATATTCTCCCATGCCATATAACCCATGCCGCCACCTACGACAGCGGTCTTGGCCGCTACTCCGAACCCTTGAAGGGTACGTTGTGGGTGGATGACCGCTCCACCAATGGACTTCCCGGTCTCTACCAGAGGCCGCTTTACGAATTTCAATGCTGTTTTCCAACCGCTCATATCTTTATTCTTAATGGTTATTTATCTGTCTGCCGCTCTTCGCCATCGTCGCATACAGGCTTGGGTGATTTCCAATTTGTCAGGTTTCTCTCTTGCACCTTCATCTATTTCTGCCCATACATCCGCAAAGGAAGTGTATTTGACCGCCCTTGTCAGACGCTGGAGCCGTTTGTTCATCAGTTTCAGCTTCGGGCGGATGCTGAAGACAATCTCGACACGTTGCTTCTCCGTCATCTTGGTGTTGCTCAGACATACATGACGGATGTCGTTGACGATTTCCACGCTGCCCAGGATGATTTCACGATATATCTGGTTACGTCGTGGAGTAAGCGCTACTGCCATTGCGTTGCCCGGACTTTTCCGCAGCTGTTCACTAAGTCCGCCCATGTTGTCCGTCAGTCTGCCAATCTCATGGTAGAAGCCGTATATCTGTGCGGCATAGCAGATGATGTCACGGAAAGAGTCCAGGTAGTCGTTGAACTTACTCTGAAGGTCTGTCGTTCCTTCCACCTCTTCCTTGATCCACAGATGTCCGGTGGACTGCATCATCATAGCTCGTTCCTGACTTTTCAGTTCATCTTCCGCCTTGTCGGTATAGAGGAATATCATTCCTGATAGTGTCGGGTCTATCTGAGCACTCATGGGCAGTATGTAGATTGTCATTATCAGTATCAGGTATATCCTATGTTTCATATGCTTTCCTTTCCATTAGTATCCTACAACACGTGCTGCCCTCCGCCATCTGTCAAAGGCGATATGGGCGATATCACCGTAATCCCTGTCGAGCATTCCTGCCGTCACATTGTTCCAGACATCGTTCAGCGTGTAATAGCGTATGCTCAGGTATAGACGGCTCAGTTTTTTATGGAATGTTCCCAGCCTGTCATTCAGTGCCCAAAGGGTTTCGGAACGTTCGCTACCGGTGAGCATATTGGTATCACCGCCTGTAGCGATGGCGTTACGAAGTAGTGTGAACACGGTAACAAGTTCTGTGGCTGTCTCGATATATAGATTGTTCATGCTCATCGTGGCAACAATCCCTTGCGGATTGTTACGGATGGCCTTGCTCAGTTTACCTAACGTGATGAAAATGCGTACTCCATCCTCATAAAGCGTAGTTGCCGCTTTCAGGGAAGAGGCATAACCACTGGCTGTACGCAGATAACCGCTATACTTGCGTTCCCATTCATGGATCTTGTTAAACTCGGCAGCAATGGTATTCTGCAGGACGGCTGTTTTGGTCTGTCCTTCAATCTGTGACTCTATCTCGGAATTGATGGCTTCATTCCCTTCAGCAAGGGCAAGCCATTCCAACGGATTGGTCACTATATATTGGGCTTTGCCTTGTTGCACACCCAACAATATCATGCAAATCAGTATGCTAACGGT
>JAFZFH010000076.1 GCA_017555965.1 Bacteroidales bacterium | reverse complement strand
GGTCAGGTTGAGCCACTTAAGGGTTATGACGGGAATGTATATTCGCGCCGTATAACGCATGAGCACAGACTTGTGTATCGTATCTATGATGAAGTTATTGAAGTTCTAGTTCTATCTGCTTTCGGGCACTACAAGAAGTAGCCAATCTAGCAAGAATTATTATCAGGCTTAGCATCTACAGGAGCACGTTAACATAATATCAATTGTGTGACCGATTTTTCAGGAAGGGGAGACACCGAAAAAAGAAGAAAATTAGAATAATGTTTACCGTATAATTAAAAAGAAATGAGAACTTTTTGTATCGTGATTGTGTGGAAACATCGTTATTTGTTAACTTATATTTAACAGAATTTTAATGAGTTAGTGATTGTGATTATAAACCAAACACACTACTTTTGCCACGGATATAAAATCTATTTAACTAATTTATGGGAATTCTTCAAATCTTCACGCTGTTCGGTGCAATGGGTATGTTCCTCTACGGAATGAACCTTATGAGTTCCGGACTCCAGAAAGCTGCCGGTGACCGTCTCAGAGGCTTCCTTTCGGCAATGACATCAAATCCGTTCAAGCGAGTAATGACAGGTGTCGGCATCACTGCCCTCATCCAGTCTTCATCTGCAACCACAGTGATGGTCGTAAGTTTCGTAAATGCCGGTCTGCTTACTCTCGTACAGGCCATCGGTGTGATCATGGGTGCGAACATCGGTACGACAATCACAGCATGGATGGTTTCTCTGCTTGGATTCAAGGCTGACATTTCGATTCTTGCAGTTCCGTTGATGCTCCTCGGCTTCCTTTTCTCAAATTCTAAGAAAGGCCAGCAGAAGAACATCGGTGAGCTCATCGTAGGATTCTCACTACTCTTCCTCGGACTTTCATTCATGAAGGAATCGGTTCCGGATCTCAGACAGACCCCGGAAGTCCTTGAATTCGTGAGACAGTGGTCAGGATATGGATTCTGGTCAGTACTCATCTTCCTTGGAGTCGGTACTGTCCTTACCCTCATACTCCAGTCTTCATCTGCAACAATGGCCATCACTCTGATCATGCTCAGCATGGGTTGGATACCTTTCCCTATGGCCTGTGCAATGGTACTCGGAGAGAATATCGGAACAACAATCACAGCAAACATAGCTGCATCCGTAGGTAACGTCTCGGCAAGACGCGCTGCCCTATCGCATACTATATTCAATGTATTCGGTGTGATCTGGGCACTTGCACTCTTCAGACCGTTCCTAGGTCTCGTGGGTAAGATCATCGAGATTATGGGCTATCCTAACCCCGCAGCAGACAACTTTGCAGTGGTTGATTCGAACGGAACTGACGGTACAGCAGCCCTCTATGGTCTGTCTATGCTCCATACCCTCTTCAACGTAATCAACACCATCATTCTCGTATGGTTCACCGGATTAATCGCTACTGTAGTAAGCAAATTCATCAAGGAGCCAGAGCACAAGGAAGAGAAGCCTTATAAGCTCAAATACATCAATGCAGGACCTCTTGCAACCCCGGAACTTGCTACAGAACAGGCAATTAAGGAAATCATCCACTTCGCTCAGATCTCAAGAAACGGCCTCGGTTATGCCAGAGCAGCAATCAACGAATCGGATCCTGACAAGTTTGAGGAACTCAGAGGCAAGCTCGTGAAGTACGAGGAAATCTCAGACAGAATCGAGTTTGAACTCGCAAGTTTCCTTAACGCTGTTTCAGAGGAAGAAGTAAGCGAAGCGACTTCATACAAGATCAAGGCAATGTACAAGATCATCGGAGAGCTTGAGTCTCTGGGAGATTCGGGAGAAAGCATCAGCCGCATCCTCTCACGCAGAAACATCCACAACAAGAGCTTCGATCAGGATACAATCAAGAGAATCAACGCAATGGTTGACCTGGTGGACAGTGCATACAGCGTGATGATCTCAAACCTCAATCTTGCTGAAAGATCTGAGCTTGGAGAAATCACAAATGCATATGCTGCAGAGGAAAGAATCAACAAGCTGCGTGACAACCTCCGTGAAGAGGAGATCAACAGCCTGGAGGACAACAGAAAGAACTATCAGACCAGCGTTTACTATATGGATATAATCTCAGAGCTGGAGAAGATGGGAGACTTTATGATAAATATCTCACAGGCCCTCTACAAATGCAAGATTAAAGTTTCATAAATACCGATAATTTGAGTATTTTTGTAGCCCCGAAATTCGGGGCTTTTTAATTTTAACATCATGGCAAGAAAGAAGCAGGATATCATATTGGAAAATGTCACCATTGAAGCAGTGGCGGCAGAAGGAAAGGCCTTGGCAAAGATCGACGGCACAGTGCTGTTCGTTCAGTTTGCAGTCCCTGGCGACGTAGTGGACGTAAAGGTCACAAAAAAGAAGAAGAACTATATGGAAGGATTCATTCTCCGTATGGTAAAGCCTTCTGAGCATCGTCTCGAGCAGTTCTGCAAGCACTTCGGCGTGTGCGGCGGATGCAAATGGCAGCCACTTCCATATGAGATGCAGCTTCAGGCAAAGCAGCAGCAGGTTTATGACCAGCTCGTACGCATCGGCCACCTTGATGTCCCTGAAATCACCCCAATCGTACCTTCTGACGAGACAACATACTACCGCAACAAGCTTGAATTCACATTCTCGCAGCGCAGATGGATCTTCGATGAGGAGAATGCAGACGTACTGTCAGATCAGGAGAAATATGGTCTCGGATTCCATGTGGGCCGATTCTTCGACAAGGTTCTCGATATCGATCACTGCTACCTTCAGCCTGAGCCGTCAAACGAGATCCGTCTCTTCATAAAGAAATATGCACTTGAGCACGGCCTCACATTCTTCAACATCCGCGAACATGTCGGATTCCTCCGCAATATGTTCGTACGTACGACAGAAGAAGGCAATGTAATGCTCATCATCTGCTTCTACCATGAGGACGCAGAGGCGCGCACTGCCCTACTCGATGCGGTTGCCGAGGCATTCCCGCAGATCACATCACTTTACTATGTGATCAACGGAAAGGCAAACGATTCGATCTCAGATCAGGAATGTGTCCTTTACAAGGGTGAAGATGCAATCTATGAGTACATGGAGGGACTTAAGTTCAAGATCGGACCAAAGTCGTTCTATCAGACAAATACAAAGCAGGCATACAAGCTTTACAGCGTAGCCCGCGAGTATGCAGCCCTTACAGGTTCAGAAGTCGTATATGACCTTTATACAGGCACCGGTACAATCGCTCAGTTCGTATCGCGACAGGCATCCAAGGTTATCGGTATCGAGTATGTACCTGAGGCTATCGAAGATGCAAAGATCAATGCAGCGAACAACAACATCACCAACTGCGACTTCTACGCAGGCGACATGAAGGACATCCTTACAGATGCATTCGTGGAAGAACACGGTCGTCCTGATGTGATCATCCTTGACCCGCCAAGAGCAGGTATTCACCCAGACGTGGCACAGGTGATCCTCAATGCAGCGCCTGACCGCATGGTATATGTCAGCTGTAACCCGGCTTCACAGGCACGTGACCTCGAGATCCTCTGCAAGGACTACGTGATCACAGCAGTACGTCCGGTGGACATGTTCCCGCACACCCACCACGTGGAAAACGTTGTAGCTTTGAAGCGCAAATAAATCTGATCAGATTTTTTCACAATAGAGTCTTCCCTGTTCTGCAGAGAGGACTCTTAATTTTTCCCCTTTGGCTGCAAAACCACCGAACTTGAGAGTAGCCTCCATGACATGTCCGTCCTCTGTCTGAACCTTGCCTCCCGGACGCAGGTCTGTAAAGACTGTGACAGTACCTCCTATATATGATTCAAGTCCAGTAACTACTCCGGTAAAGCCCTCTTCAGCCTTCATCTCCTGTCTGAGGGCAATATGGTCGAATGACCTTGTAGTATATAATTTCCTTACAAGCCATACAGATCCGAAAATGGCTGCTGCAGAAGATATTATGACGATTCCGACAGGCTGAATGATCGGCTGGAGATTAATGGTTCCGTCCCAGTGGAAAAGTTCGACATTGTCCACCATTGCAAATGCCAGAGACACTACTACTGCTATGATACCAGTGATACCGGCAACTCCAAAACCTGGTATGACGAAGATCTCAAGTCCGATCAGCAGAAGTCCTGCAACAAAAAGGAGGATCTCCCAATAGGAAACAAGATGTCCCAGATAGCCTGGAGCAAAATATAGCAAGGCTCCGACAATTGCTGTAAGAAGAGGCAATCCGATACCTGGAGTTCTGATCTCCACGAATATACCTCCGATGATCATCATCATGAATATTGACTGAAGAACCGGATTCAGGAGGAACTGAATAAGTCTGTCAAGCCATGTCATGTCATCATCCATGCTCCTGATGACATACTGCCCCTCTCCTGTCAATGCCGCTGCCACCTCATCGGCTGATTCATATATACCTTCGCAATATCCCACTTCCATTGCCTCGGACGGTGTCATGCTCAGCACATTAGCTGTATCTGTCATCGACTCTGCGATATGAGGGTCTCTGCCGTTCGCCTGTGCAGTAGAACGCATCATTCCTCTCATGAATGACTGATATTTGTCCGGCATGACATTTCCTGACTGATCCACTACCGTCGCTGCTCCTATCGAGCTTCCTGTCTTCATATAGATGGAGTCACACGCGATGCTGATAAGTGCACCTGCAGACGCTGCCTGCATATTGACATACGCAGCCACCGGCTTCTCATATCTTAGGATTGCAGATCTGATGCTGTCCGCAGCATCTACCGCACCACCATACGTATCCAGATCAAGCAGGACAAAGTCTGCATCTGCTTCCTGCGCCTTCTCAAGTCCGAGAATTACAAGACGCTGTGCTGCCTTGTCTATATCACGGTCAAGACGTATACGATAAATCACAGAAAGTGAATCAGTTGCATTTGCTGCTACCGAAATCAGGACCATCAATGTCAGGAAAAGGAATCGTTTCATCATTTAACAAATTTGTCAGATAACAAATATAACCTATTTGAGTGGATTTTTATAAATTTGCGACCTGATTATTAAGACAGTTTTAACTATGGAATTACTGATTCAGCTCGTCACTTTGATCGGAGGCCTTGTACTCATCCTCCTCGGAGCCAATTATCTTGTTGACGGAGCATCAAGTGTAGCAAAGAAATTCGGTCTCAGCGAATTCGTGATCGGACTTACAATAGTAGGCATCGGAACATCCACTCCCGAAATGGTTGTAAGCTACCTGTCGGCTTTCCAGGGAAAGGCAGACATGGCGCTAGGTAATGTTGTCGGATCAAACATATTCAACACATTGCTCATCCTCGGAGTCACTGCCCTCATTGCCCCTATCGCTATCACAAAGAGCAACCTTAAGAAGGATATCCCGATGAACATCATCGTGACCATCCTGCTCATTATCCTCGGAATGAACCACACATTCTTCGGTATCGGAGAGAATGTTGTATCAAGACTTGACGGCCTTGTACTCCTCGGTATCTTCGCATGGTACCTCTGGTCATCTTTCAAATCAGACAATGGCGAAGAGAACAGCGAAGAGGGTGACTGTATTGTAGTCAGAAAAGGTGTAGTTTCCGCACTGATGATTGCAGGTGGTCTTGCAGGTCTTGTGATCGGAGGACGCCTTTTCGTGAACTCGGCCACATCACTTGCACAGATGTTCGGAGTATCTGACAAGTTCATTGCGATCACTATCATGGCTGCCGGCACATCAATGCCGGAACTTGCGACATGCGTTGTTGCAGCACTTAAAGGCAGAGGACAGATGGCACTAGGTAACGCCCTAGGTTCCAACATATTCAACATCCTCCTCATCCTTGGTGGATCCGCACTGATCTCACCGATATCATTCTCAGGAATGACTGTTGTCGATCTCGGAGTCGTACTCATCTGCGCTATACTGATACTCATGAGTGCATACCTTTTCAAGAAAAAGGAACTCGACAGATATGAAGGTGCTCTCTTCATCCTGATTGAAGCTGCATATATGTGGTACCTTATCGCAAATCTTTAAATCCAGATATAAAAAAATCCGGCCTTGTCCAGGTCGGATTTTTTTATGATTTATCTTGACTGTTAAAGGCAGATCTCACCAGTTGCCTTCTCCTTTTCAAGGAGTTCCTTTGTTACGACAGGATTTGCATAGATCTCGAGGAAGATCTTTCTGAGCTCATCCTTGTCAAGCTCAGGCTCTACAGTAGAGAGCTGATGCTGCATATAAGCAGAGAATTTCTCCACATCAGCCTGCTCATATCTGTCAGCATATTTCGTTGACTCGTTGATCATGTCGTAAGCCATATAATTGTTCTTCCAGAGTCTGTAGCCATCGATTACGCGTACATCGACCGCATGACGGATCTGCTGATAACGCTCGTTCTTGTCACAAGCTGCAGCCGCAGCAATCTCCTCAGCAGTAAGAGGCTTGCAGATGGTAAGATGAACATTACCCTTAGGCTGCTTGATTCCTACAAGGATGCTGTTGAGGTCCTCACCCTCCGCTTTCACATATTTCTGAGTGCGCGAAATGAGAAGTTCACGTGCCTTGAGGATATCACATGGCTCATACTCATATGAGATGCTCATCGGAGTGATGTTGAGTTCCTCAAAGTTCTTCTGGAAGTCATCAGAACCGCTCATGTCGAGCATCTTGAGAAGACCCTGCTCTGTGGTATCGTAACCGTTCTTTGTACGTCCCTGTCTCTGGGCAAGCCAGATCGAGCTGCGCTGGTTTGTGACATTCACTCGGATATACTTTGACAGCATCTGAGAAGATAGATAGAGCTCTCTGGCACTGATACCGCGTACTACCTTGATCATTCTGTTAGAACGGAGGAGATACTCTATAGTCTCGCTTGATACAAGATTATCTCCGACAGCGATCTCTGTAAGAGGAATATTATTACGGAACAATACAAGCTGTACAATCGCAGGATCGAATATGATATCCCTATGATTTGAAAGAGTAAGGAATCGCTTTTCAGGATCGATGTTCTCTATGCCTTCGTATGTGAATTCAGTGACAGTCTGCTCAAGAACCCATTCTACGAAACGGGACATCACAAGCTCCTGGAACTGGTCTACTGATTTCAGACTCTTGAATATACCCTTAAGAAACTCCGGAGACTGATCCGGGAAGAACATAAGGGAAAACTGAGAGAGAAGAGGATGATCAGCCAGCTTGCCGAGAGCAACCACAGCTTCTTCATCCGTATATGGACTGATACTTTTAAATTCAGTTAAATCTAACATGGTAGAGTTTTGTTTAGTACAATATGCAAATATACATATTTCGGTCAAATAAGCAAAGATGGACAGTCATCATTTACGGAACAGAAGAGAACTGTCGCCATAGCTCAAGAAACGGAAACCGTCAGCAAGCGCATAATCATATATGGTCTTCCAGTTGCCGCCGACAAAGGCAGAAATCAGCAGCAGCAGTGTACTTTGAGGCTGATGGAAATTGGTCACAAGAACATCAACAACCTTGAACTCATATCCAGGTACGATGATGATGCGGGTTCCGAGCTGAATTGATGTGAGGCCATTGTCCTGCATATATGCAATGATTGCAGAGATGGACTCTTCGAGAGACCATGTATATTCTCTTTCATATGGGTCCCATTGATTGACGTCGTCAGGTCTTCCTGTCTCCAGACATTTGACTCCGACATAATACAACGATTCCAGGGTTCTGACAGAGGTTGTTCCTACTGCAATCAGCTTACCCTTGCGAGAAAGGAGCTTCTGAAGGAATGAAAGAGTCACCACGAACGGTTCTCTATGCATGGTGTGCTCAGAAACAAGTGAGCTCTTTACAGGGAGGAACGTTCCCGCACCTACATGGAGACATACAGTATCAATGTCGATGTTCTTCTCCTTGATAGATGAAAGCACCTTCTCTGTAAAATGCAGACCTGCAGTAGGTGCGGCTACTGAACCGCGGAATTTTGCATATAGAGTCTGATATCTTTCCAGATCGACATCTTCAGTGTCTCTGTTGAGGTAAGGTGGGATAGGAACAGAACCACAGATCTCAAGAACCCTTGAGAAAGGAATGCCGTTCTGCCATGAAAATTCCACTACAGACGTCTCACCGCATCTCTCGACAAGTTCTGCACAGAGCTGCATTTCTGCGACAGTCTTGTCTTCTGTTGGATTATATAAATACAAGGTATCGGACTTCCATCTCTTGACATTACCGACAATACATTTCCACCTGCATCTGTCTGTAACCTCAAACATGGTCACATATTCCTGCGGATATACAGGCTCCAGGCAGAAGATCTCGATATGAGCGCCTGTAGCGCGCTGGAAATGAAGTCTGGCCGGTACGACTTTGGTATCGTTGAAGACCATCATTGAGCCCTCTGGAAGGAAATCTGCTATTTTGGAGAATTCTGATGTTACTGGAGCTGAATCTCGGTAGAGGAGGAGTTTTGATGCATCTCGCTCACTTAGCGGATATTTGGCAATCCTTTCGTCTGGAAGGGAATAGTTATAGTCTTCTATTCTGATTTCTGGTATCATGAAATATTCTTTCTATGCGTTCAATATATATGCAAAAATACAACAAAATAGGATAATATGAAATTCTCACAAAGTTGTGCAATTATTTACAAATGTAATTTACAAAACATTATTCGTTATTCATATTTGTAAATTTATGCAATCTTTTCAAACCTCCTTGGGTATGGTTTTTGACTGTTACCTTTTGTAAAATAAGTTTTTATTATACTTGATTTCGGTATGCATTTATTAGTTCATAATCTGTTATTTAGCTATATTTATTTAAAGCTATTATGAGTTTAATTATCCTATTTTGCCCTTAAAACAGGTAATATAGCTGCAAAACACCTTCAAATCATTTGTTTTAATGAAACTATATATCATATAATCAGCACTTTAACTGATATTATATGAATTAGAAGATTATGTTTATTTTCAGGGAGACTACTACCCTATTTACAAATCTGAACCACATTTAAGCTTGTGTTTTACAAATATTTAAATTACATTTGTAAAGTCTAACGAAACATATATGAACACTCGACTCAAGCAGTTTCTTTCAGCAGAAAATATCACACAGGCTCAGTTTGCTGACAATATCAATGTTGTCAGGGCTAGCGTTTCTCATGTACTGTCCGGCAGGAACAACCCTAGCTACGAGTTCATCAGATCCATCATGGTGAAATATCCTAAACTGAACATCGAATGGCTCATGTTCGGAAAAGGAAAAATGTACAAGGAACAGGAAATTCAAGAAATTCCAGACGCACATATCCCTCCCACAGACCTGCTATTCCCTGAATTTGAAGACGAAAAGCCGGAAATTGAAGAGATCAATGAAATCGTAGCATCAAGTGACTCCCCTAATGTCATTGTAAATCAACGCAAAGTCTCCAAGATTATCATTTTATTTGATGACGGCACTTTTCAGGAGATGTAATGCATGACTTTTTTCTTATATTTGCATGATATAAAAAACAGTTACAGTCATGTATAAGCACATTCTGAAGCCTATCCTTTTTGCCTTCAATCCTGAAACAGCCCATAATATGCTGTTCTCAGTCCTGGCATTCCTTAGACATGTTCCATTGGCCCGCACAATCATCAGAGCCATCTACAAGAAGGATTCACCAACCCTTGAAAAGGAAGTGTTCGGCATCAAGTTCCCGAATCCTGTAGGCCTTGCAGGAGGTCTCGACAAGAACGGAGAATTCTACAACGACATGGCTAACTTCGGATTCGGCTTCGTAGAAATAGGTTCCCTCACTCCAAAGCCACAGGATGGCAACCCTAAGCCAAGATGCTTCCGTGTTCCAGGAGACAGAGCGATCATCAACCGATTCGGTATCAACAATAAGGGTGTAAAGAATGCTGTGGAGCACCTCAAGAAGGTTCGTCCTGAAGTCATCGTTGCAGCAAACATATCCAAGAACACTTCAAGCATAAACGAAGAAGCAGCAAAGGATTACGAGACATCATTCGGACTCCTCTACGACTTCGTTGACATGTTCGTCATCAACATTTCATGTCCTAATGTAGTGGGACTCACATCATTACAGAATATCAGCTTCCTTTCAGAGATCATTGACAGACTCCTTGGCCTGAGAATGTACTACGACGAGTACAGACCGATTCTGCTGAAGGTATCTCCAGATCTTTCCCATCAGCAGCTTGATGAAATCATAGATTACTCTCTTCGTTCCGGCATCGACGGCATCGTAGCAGGAAACACTACCAGAAGCAGAGACGGACTTACCAGCATCTCATCTGAAAAGATCGAAGAAATCGGCAACGGAGGTATGTCTGGCGCACCTGTACACAAGAAGAATGTAGAGCTTGTAAGATACATCCATGAAAAGTCTGAAGGAAGACTTCCTATCATTGGCGTAGGAGGAATCATGTCTCCTGAAGATGCACAGGATATGTTCGACGCAGGAGCATCACTCGTTGAGCTCTATTCAGGATTCATCTATGAAGGACCTGGATTGATTAAGAAGATCATCAGACACCTCGAGAAATGACAAGAGCCTCAATCTGCACCATCGGCGACGAGATACTCATAGGCCAGGTGGTAGACACAAACTCGTCTCACATATCAAGAGCCCTTAACTCATTGGGAATCAGAGTGACACGTATGATTTCCATAGGAGATGAGCATGATATCATCATTGAAGGCATCGAATCGGAACTCAGACGTAACGAAATCGTCATCGTGACAGGTGGACTTGGCCCGACTAAAGATGACATAACCAAACACGCTCTTGCCGAATTGTCAGGTACACAGAGCTATCGCACTGACGAAAGACAGCTGGAAATCATTCACAGGATCCTGAGCTCCAGAGGACTCGATATCCTCGACATCAATATTGCCCAGGCATCTGTCCCACAGACATGTGAAGTGATTCCGAACAAGCTTGGAACTGCACCTATCATGGTATTCAGATTCCCTGAAGAGCGTTTCGGCCACAAAGCCACCTTATATTCACTTCCTGGAGTCCCATTCGAAGCGCTTGGAGCCTTGCAGGACATCTCTGACGACATAAGGAAACACTATCAGATATCAGACATCTATCACAAGACACTCATGACTTTCGGCATCGCAGAGTCTGCATTGTCTAAAATGATCGAAGAATGGGAAGATTCCCTGCCTCAGGACATGCATCTTGCATATCTGCCTGACGCGCTCACAGGAGTGCGACTCAGACTTTCCATATATGGAGGCTCAAAAGAGGAACAGGAGGCCAGAATTGAGGCTGAAATCGCCAAATTGAGGCAGATTCTCGGAGACGCCATCTATTCGGAGCATGATGACAGACAGGAAACCTGCATCGGCAGAATGCTTGCGGCAAAGGGAAAGACAGTCAGCGCAGCAGAGTCATGCACCGGCGGCATGATATCGTCTCTTTTCACATCCATCCCCGGCTCATCCGAATATTATCTCGGATCCGTTACGTCTTATGCCAACAGTGTTAAGACAGGCGTCCTTGGTGTGCCTGCTGAAATCATAGAAAAACATGGAGCCGTCAGCGAAGAATGTGTCAGAGCGATGGCTGAGGGAGTCCGCAGAATCACTGGCAGTGACTTTGCAGTAGCGACCTCAGGAATTGCAGGACCGGGAGGTGGAAGCGAGGAGAAACCGGTAGGTCTCGTGTGGATCGGAGTAAGTTCACAAAATGGAACAGAGGCCTACAGAATGGTCTTCAGAGGGGACAGAAAACGCAATATTGACCGCTTTGCAGCCAATGCACTGAACATTTTGAGGAAGAAGATCAAAAACGAGCTAAATTATTGATATACAATATTTAAAACACCGATGTTTTGGTCTAAAACAATTTTGTTACATTAATTTTTGTAAACAATAAAATATTCTTATACAACACATAAGTTATTGACTACCAATCAATGAGCACAATTCTAGAGCAACACGAGAAGAAAAGGAGAAGAATCAAGCTGAATGGGGTATTTTATGCCTCCATTTCATCTGCTTCATTCGGCTTCTCCCCTCTTTTCAGCCTTGGACTTCTGGCTGCCGGACTGTCAGGATTCGACATCCTTTCCTACAGATGGCTCATCGCCGGAGTGGTGCTCATGATGTATGCATTCTTCAAAAAGAAGAGACTTTGGCTGAACTCTTTCGACGAATTCTGGAAGGTACTTCTTCTTAGCGCCCTTCGTTCCGTCACATCAGTCACCCTGCTGATAGGATATGCAAACATATCAAGCGGCATCGCTTCCACGATAAACTTCATGTATCCTGTAATCGTGACGATCTGCATGATGTTGTTCTTTGGAGAAAAGAGATCACCGATTGATATTGCGGCGATCTGCGTGTCGATATTCGGAGTATATCTTCTGGCCTCAGGCGACAGTATTGTAGTGGATGGAGGAAATACCCGTCTCGGACTTATATGCTCCCTTATATCTGCCTTCTCTTTTGCTGCATATTATATAGTCATGAAACAGGTCAAGGCGGACAAGATCGAAGTCGTCAAGTTCACGACATGGATAATGATGCTCAGTGCGGCATATTTCATCATCTGCTCTTTTGCAGTAGAAGGAAGACTGACCATGATACCTGACGGAAGAAGCTGGATGAATATCCTCGGTCTCGGACTTTGGGCTACAATGGTATCAAACATAACAGGAGTGAAGGCAATACGCAGAATCGGCCCTACACACACATCCATATTGGGAGCCCTTCAGCCTGTCACAGCTGTCATCCTGGGGGTATTCTTTCTTAACGAACACCTCTATGTTCGTTCAATGATAGGCATAACGCTGATCCTGATAGCTGTATCAGTTGTGGTCATGCACCAGAAGAAAAGGTAAATCAGCCTAGAATACGGAAAAAGTTCTCTCCGGCAATTTTGAACAGATCGGACTCGGAGTATCCCCTTGCGCGAAGCTCGTCGAAAAGCTTCGGCATCATAGATATATCATCCATACCCACCGGTGTCACTTCGATACCGTCATAATCAGAACCGATACCGACATGATCTATTCCTGCGAGATTTACAGCATGGTCTATATGGTCTGCAATCCTCTCAACTGACGCAGATTCCGATGAATCAAGAAATATCGGATAGAAATTGATCTGGATGACTCCTCCGGACTGTGCAAGAGCCTTGATCATATCGTCAGTCATGTTTCTCGGATGGTCACACAATGCCCTGCAGCATGAATGAGTTGCAACGACCGGCTTTTCAGAGTATTTCAGAACATCATAGAATGTATCGTCTGATACATGTGATACATCAATCAGAAGTCCCAGACGATTCATTTCTGCCACAACTTCTCTGCCGAATGGGCTCAGACCACCCCATTTCTTGACGGCTGTAGCGCATGAATCGCAGATCTGATTATCTCCAGAATGACATAAGGTAATATATCTTATACCTTTGTCATACAACAACTTAAGATTACACAAAGACTCACCTATCGGAGATCCGTTCTCCAATCCGAGGAATACGGAGAATTTCCCTTCGCCCTTATTCTTGTAGGCCTGTTCGCGCGAACTGGCAAAAGCCGCCAGCTGACTGTTCTCTTCAACAGAGCGTCTTGTTGCCTCAAGCATCTTGAGCGCGTATTCAAAACCCTTCTCCGGTTCGGCATCCATGGATGCAGGAATATACAGTGCAAAAAAAGCACCGTCGACTTCCCCTCGTTTCAACTTAGGGAAATCGACGTGCGTACCTTCATTTTCACATGACATATCCAAACCCAAACGGTAGATTTGAGATGGCGTGTCACAGTGTGAGTCCAGAATGAACATTATTTTGTAATTCTTTGTCTTACAGCCTCATACATAAGGACAGCTGAAGCAACGGATACATTAAGTGATGTGATCTCTCCAGCCATCGGAATAGCAGCCTTATCGTCAGCGAGATCAAGCATCGCCTGAGAGATGCCCTTACCCTCTGAACCCATGATGATAGCGACAGGACCTGTCATATCCACATCATAAATAAGCTTGTCAGTCTTCTCTGTTGCAGCCACAAGCTTGAATCCGCTCTGCTGCAGATAGTAAGCAGCTACTCTCAGATTTGAAACCTTGCATGTATCCATTCTCATAAGAGCACCGGCTGAAGCCTTGACTGCATCTGCATTGATTGCAGCACCTCCCTTAGCAGGAACGATGATACCCTGGCCACCAGCACACTCGAGGCTACGAGCGATTGCACCAAGATTGCGGACATCGCTGACTCCGTCAAGGATTACAAGGATAGGATTGTCTGTGCGTGCAAGCGCATTATTCACAAGCTGCTCAATATCAACATAATCAATCTGTGAAATATAAGCAAGCACGCCCTGGTGAGAACCACGGACTGCTCGGTTGAGACGCTCGCCAGGTACAAACTGGAAGGGAATCTCATTTACCTTGAGCAATTCCATGAGTTCTCTGAACTGCACACCTTCAAGACCCTGCTTCAAAAGCACCTTGTCAAACTTTTTTCCTGCCTTGACTGCCTCCAATACCGGGTGCATGCCAAACAGATACTGCATCTTCTTCTCTTCCATATATTTATAAACTTTTGCGTTTCACTTTAATGAATATCTTGTACTTAATTTTCGTCACCTATTCAAGAGATTCATTCAGCTTTTCCCATTCCTCCATCTTGAAATCCAACTCCCTCTTATTCTCCAGATACGCCCTGGTCAAGTCCATGACATCATCCCCGGGACCTGGGTTCATAAGCACAGCCTCGATCTCTGCCATCTTCTGTTCTATCGCCTCTATCCCCTTCTCCAAGAATGAGATACGATTCTTTATCTTCTTTTCTTCTTTAGATACATATTTCTTAGCCTGGTACTCCTGCTTCGCCTCCTCCTTCTTCTGAACCACCTCAGCAGGCTTCTCCTCTACAGGCTTATAATGTCTCTCCAATTCACTCAGATTCTCCAGTTTTCTTCTCTCCAGGAACTCCTGAACACCTCCAAGATGCTCCTTGACCTTACCGTCTCTGAACTCATAAAGTTTATCCACAAGTCCGTCAAGGAAATCTCGGTCATGAGATACAATTATAAGTGTACCATCATAGCTCTTGAGAGCCTGCTTGAGAATATCCTTCGAACGGATGTCCATATGGTTGGTAGGCTCGTCAAGCGCAAGAAGATTGTAAGGCTTGAGGATCAGCTTCGCCATGGCAAGTCTCGCTCTCTCTCCACCGCTCAACACAGCCACCTTCTTATCGATATCCTCGCCCTTGAAAAGGAATGCACCGAGAATATCACGAAGCTTCAGTCTTATATCACCGACTGCCACACGATCCAACGTACCAAATACAGTATCCTCTTTATCAAGTATATCTTCCTGATTCTGAGCATAATAACCTATATTCACATTGTATCCTACACGAGAATCGCCATCCATAGGATCCAACTCGTTCATTATGACACGCATGAGAGTAGTCTTTCCCTCTCCGTTTCGTCCTACGAGTGCAACCTTCTCTCCTCTGCGGACTTCGATCTGCGCATCGCTGAACACGACCTTCTCACCATAACCGACCTTCATGTCCACTGCCTTATAGGCAATGTCTCCAGAACGTGGAGCCGGCGGGAACTTCACTGCAAGAGCAGATCTGTCCTCGATATCAACTTCGATCCTTTCAAGTTTCTCAAGCTGCTTTACTCGCGACTGAACCTGATTGGACTTTGTAGGCTTATATCTGAACTTCTCGATAAACTCCTCAGTCTTCTCAATCATCTTCTGCTGATTCTCATACGCAGCCTGCTGCTGAGCAAGACGTTCCTTCCTGAGTTCCAGATACTTACTGTAAGGAACCTTATAGTCATGAATTCGTCCCACCATGATCTCTACAGTCCTGTTAGTCACATTATCAAGGAACTTACGGTCATGGGAAATCAGCACGAGAGATCCGCGATAATCCTTCAGATATCCCTCAAGCCACTCGATTGATTCGATGTCAAGATGGTTGGTAGGCTCGTCAAGAAGAAGCACATCCGGCTTTGACAGAAGGATCTTCGCAAGTTCTATACGCATGTTCCATCCCTGGCTGAATGTTTCAGTAGGTCTGGACAATTCTTCATATTTGAATCCGAGTCCAATCAATGTCCTTTCCGCCATCACCTGAGGATTGTCAGATCTTGTAAATGACAGACGGTCATTGATTTCATTCATCGTAATGATGAGATCCTGATATGCCTGTGACTCATAGTCAGTCCTTTCAGAAAGTTCAACTGTGATTCTCTCGAGTTCAGCCTCCAGAGCGAACATATCAGAAAAGGCAGTCATGGCCTCATCGATCACGCTGCGTCCTCTATGATGCTCCATTATCTGAGGAAGATATCCGATCTTCACATCATTCGGCACAGCAACTTTACCGCTGGTCGGGCTCTGATGTCCACATATAAGCTTCAGAATGGTTGACTTACCGGCACCATTCTTTCCGACAAGACCGATCTTATCACTCTCGCTGATATGAAAATTGATTTCATTCAGCAAGGTGAAGCCACCATATGCAACTGTCAGATTATTAATGGATATCATATTATTCTTTAATCTTCAATATTAGTTTTATCCCCCTCTCTGCAGATAAGGATGCTGAATTCATACAAAAAATATAAAGGTACAGAAACCACCAAGAGCGAGAACGGATCGCCGGAAGGCGTAATCACTGCAGCAAGAATCAGTACCGCACATATCGCATGACGTCTGAATGTCTTCAATGTCTCCTTCTTCAGAATGCCCAATGCTGACAATGTCAGAGCAATTGTAGGAAACTCGAACACGATGCCGAATATCAGTACCATTGACGTAAACATCGATATATATGACGTCAATGAGAATGTATTTGCGACATCAGGACTGACCTGATAGCCGGAAAAGAAATTCAGCATCAGCGGAAACACTATAGTGTAACCGACTGCCACACCTATATAAAACAGGACAGAAGCAAAAAGAAACGCACCTTTTACAGCTTTCTTCTCCCTTTCATACAAGGCCGGCGCAATAAAACGCCATATCTCGAAGACAATGTACGGAAAAGTGAGGATCAATGCGCAGATGAAGGTGATCTTCATATGTATCATGAACTGCGCCGCCACTTCAATGTTAACCAGAGTCATCGAGAAATCTGCCCCTGAAAGGCGATAAAGAAAGAAATCTGGTTTGGAAGGAGCCAGAATCACATTGTCGAACAGAAATCCCTTGAAGAAGAAAAGTCCCACAACAGAGACTCCGAATACAGCCAGCATTCTTAACAGGCTGCCTCTCAGCTCTTCCAAATGATCCCAGAAGGTCATTTCACCTGCCTGCGCCATTATTTGTCCGCCTCAATATCCTTCTTTATTTCCTTGACGTCATTCTCGACATCCTTCATGCCTTCCTTGAAGCTCTTTACGCCCTTGCCGAGACCCTTCATGAGTTCAGGAATCTTCTTTCCACCGAAAAGAAGGATTACCACAAGTACGATAAGAATAATCTCCCAGAAGCCGAGGCTGCCGAACAAAAGAGGTGTGATCATATTTTCATTAATTTAAGTATTGTGCAAATAAATCAGATAAGCTTTCCGGACATCTGACAGGGCGTCTGGTAGCGGAATCAATGAATCCCATAGATACCGAACCCTCCACCAGCAATTTTCCATCCTGGTTGTAAACTTCCGACATCACTGTGAATCTGGCCCTAGGGAGTTCCTTGAACCAGGTGACGATCTTCAGCTTGTCACCAAGTTTCGCAGGGAACTTGTACCTGCACTCGACAGAGATGATAGGAAGCATAATTCCTGTCGCCTCTATCTTGTGCATAGGCAAGCCCACCTCTTCAAGCATGGCCATTCGTCCGCACTCGAAATATCTGATGTAGTTCGAGTGATGAACTATGCCCATCTGGTCAGTTTCGTAGTATCTGACGTCCAGAAAATGCTCAAATTTACCCATAACAAAAATGTTATATCGGTTAACTAGTTTGTTAAACTAGTTGTTTTTCAACGCATTGAGAGAAGCAGTAATACTTTCGATCTTAGAAAGCGAATCTGCCTCCTTTTTGCGCTCAACTGCCACTACAGCCTCAGGTGCATTAGCGACAAAACGCTCGTTCGAGAGCTTTTTGCGTACGCTGTCGAGGAATTTCTGCTGATATGCGAGCTCTGCTTCGAGCTTTGCAATCTCCTCTTCAACGTTGATGAGACCTGTAAGAGGAACGAACATCTCGACAGTTCTTACCATGAATCTCTGAGCTGTCGACATGTCACCTTCTGCCTCACCGACTGTAACGTTAGCGAGCTTCACAACTACAGGAAGAACCTCTGCAGGGAAAGCGCCCTTGATCTTGAGATCAAGAGACTCTCTTGGAGAAAGATTCTTGCTCTGACGAAGGTTACGCACACCGGCAACAGCCTCGCACGCCATCTCGAATGCTGTGATGAATTCAGCATCGTATGGCTTCGCCTGAGGATAACGCTGATTCATGATGGTCTCCCCTTCCTTGCGATCAGCCATATTCTGCCAGAGTTCCTCTGTAATGAACGGCATGATAGGATGGATCATCTTGAGAAGAGCATCGAAGAATCCGATTGTAGCCTCATATGTAGTCTTGTCGATTCCCGCACCATATGCAGGCTTTACAGCTTCGAGGTACCAAGCGCAGAAATCATCCCAGAAGAACTTGTAGATTGTCATGAGGGCATCTGAGATACGGAACTTGCTGAAATGGTCCTCTACAGTCTCGATGACCTGGCTGAGCTTGTTATCGAACCACTTCACTGCGACAGCTGAAGCATCCGGCTGCTGTGCTGCAGCATCAACATTCCATCCTGTTACGAGACGGAACGCATTCCAGACCTTATTATTAAAGTTACGTCCCTGCTCGATCTGAGACTCATCATAAAGGATGTCGTTACCTGCAGAGCTGCAGAGAAGCATACCGAGACGGACTGCATCCGCACCATACTTGGCGATGAGGTCAAGCGGGTCTGGAGAGTTTCCGAGAGTCTTTGACATCTTGCGGCCGAGCTTGTCACGTACGATACCTGTGAGATATACATTACGGAACGGAACATCATTCATGAACTCGTTTCCTGCCATTATCATACGTGCCACCCAGAAGAAAAGGATATCCGGGCCTGTCACGAGGTCATTTGTAGGATAATAGTATGCGAGATCCTTGTTAGGCTCTGCCTCAGGATGTCCTGCCTTGTTTGTATCGAATACTGAAATAGGCCACAACCATGATGAGAACCATGTATCGAGTACGTCCTCATCCTGACGGAGGTCAGCAGCTGTAACATCTGCATTGATCTGCTGTGCAGCCTCAAGAGCCTTCTCAGCAGACTCAGCAACAACCACCTGACCATCAGGAAGATAGTATGCAGGTATTCTCTGACCCCACCAGAGCTGACGAGAGATGCACCAGTCACGTACATTCTCCATCCAGTGGCGGTATGTATTACGGTATTTGTCTGGAATGAGCTTCACCTTTCCGCTCTCTACAGACTCGAGAGCGTCCCTTGCAAGCGCATCCATCTTGAGGAACCACTGCATTGAGAGTCTTGGCTCGATGACAGCGTTTGTTCTCTCTGAATATCCGATAGGAGAAGTATAATCCTCCATCTTCTCGAGGTTTCCTGCCTCCTCAAGCATCTTCACGATCTTCTTGCGGGCATCGAAACGGTCCTCACCTACGAGGATCTGAGCCTTCTCGTTGAGACGGCCATGGTCGTCGATGATATCCAGAACAGGAAGGTTGTGACGCATTCCGATCTCATAGTCATTAACGTCGTGTGCAGGAGTAACCTTAAGACATCCTGTACCGAAGTCCATTGCAACATAGCTGTCCTCGATGATAGGAATCTCCTTGTTGATCAATGGGATAAGCACCTTCTGACCCTTGAGCCACTCATATCTCTCATCCTCAGGATTGATACAGATGGCAGCATCGGCCATGATTGTCTCAGGACGAGTAGTTGCGATGATGATGTATCTGTCTGTAGGATTTCCGTTACCGTCAGAAATGAAATATCTCAGATGATAGAACTTGCTGACAGTATCCTTGTGGATAACCTCCTCGTCACTTACCGCAGTAAGTCCGACAGGGTCCCAGTTCACCATACGTACTCCTCTGTAGATATATCCCTTGTTGTAGAAATGTACGAATGTGCTGATCACAGCGTCGCTGAGATCTGGATCCATTGTAAACCTAGTTCTGTCCCAGTCGCATGATGCACCGAGCTTGCGGAGCTGGCTGAGAATGATGCCGCCATGCTTCTCCTTCCACTCCCATGCATGCTCAAGGAACTGCTCACGTGTAAGGTCTTCCTTCTTGATACCCTCAGCTGCCAGCTTCTGCACCACCTTGTTCTCAGTAGCGATTGAAGCATGGTCTGTTCCAGGTACCCAGCATGCGTTCTTACCGTCCATTCTTGCCTTACGGACAAGCACGTCGTTCAATGTATTGTTAAGCACGTGGCCCATGTGAAGGATACCGGTCACGTTAGGTGGCGGAATCACGACTGTATAAGGCTCTCTCTCATCTGGTTCAGAATGAAAAAACTTGTTTTCAAGCCAATAGGCATACCATTTATCCTCCGTCAAGGCAGGATCATACTTTGCTGGCAGTTCCATGTATCTATTATATTTAATTGTTTATCAACTCGTTGCATTCGCATACTCGCACACGAACGCATAATCGTGCAAATATAGCAATTTTTTACGTAACTTTGTCCTAAACAAAACACAATCTACAATGACAAACGAAAAGGAATTCAAGATCGAACTCAAGCCGGAAGTGGCAAAGGGTTCTTATTCAAACCTTGCGATCATCACCCACTCACACAGCGAGTTCGTGATCGACTTCGCGACCATGCTTCCAGGCCTGATGAAACCAGAAGTGAGCAACAGGATCATCATGACTCCTGAGCACGCAAAGAGACTCTTCCTCGCACTTCAGGACAACCTCACAAAATACGAAAATCAGCACGGACAGATAAGTCTCGGCGGCGAGCAGAAGACCCCGTTCCCTATGGGAGGCTTCGGTTCCGGAGCCAAATCATAGCAGAATTTCGCCACATAGCCGGAATATTTCGCCACAATAACTGCAGATTTACAACGAATCTGCGGTTTTTACGACATTACCGCCCACAGATAGTGAGCGGTATTTTTATTGCCATACCTTTGCCGGAAATCTTAGTGGTTATGAAATTTGAAAATGCAAACGTACTGATTACCGGAGGAGCATCCGGCATCGGAAAGATAATGGGAAGAATGGCGCTCGAGAAGGGTGCGAAATGCTTTATAATCTGGGACATCAACCCGGCAGGAATCGAGGCGACAAAGAAGGAGCTCAGCAGATTCGGACAGGTGAAGGGATATGTTGTGGACGTATCTGACTATGAGGTAGTGAATCTCGCATACAGAAAGGTAGTGGAAGAGTGCGGCAGCGTGGATATCCTCATAAACTGCGCCGGCATCATCACAAGCAACAAGACATTCGACAAGATGAATATAGATGAGATGACAAGAACCATGAACATCAACACTCTCGCCCCGATGTTCGTCACAAGAGCCATGCTTCCTGACATGATCGAAAGAAACAGCGGACATGTCTGCAACATCACATCGGCAGGCGGAATGCTCTCGAATCCAAGAATGTCAGTATATGCCGCCAGCAAATGGGGTGCGATAGGATGGTCGGATTCAGTAAGAATCGAGCTCCAGAACGCAAAGAGCAACGTACATTTCACTACTGTCGCTCCATACTTCATCAATACAGGTATGTTTAACGGAGTGAAGTCCCCTATCATCCCTGTCCTCAAGCCTGAGTATGTAGCAAAGCGCATCATCAAGGCAATCGAAAGAAACAGATCGTTCAGAGGAATCCCATTCGGCTTCCACTTCATCAGATTCTGGCAGTTTGCACTTCCGACAAGAGTCTTCGACTGGTTCTTCGGTGAGGTCATGGGCATCTACCACGCTATGGACGCGTTCACAGGCAGAAAGCCGATCGACATAAAGGCGACCAAGGCATCCTAGTTGTGAAAAATGATTTTTTGACGGATATTTGTGGGAGTAAAGAGATAAAAATGGAAAACACATCTACAGAAAAAATACAGGAGATAACAAAGTCCCAGAGAGAATATTTCCTCACAGGGGCAACGCTTGACATCAAATTCCGCAAGGATATGCTGAAGAGACTTTCCGATGCAATGGAAAGATGGGAAGGAAGAATCTCTGACGCATTATGGAAAGACCTCCATAAGTCATATGAGGAGGCATTCCTTACAGAGATCAGCATCGTCAAGGGAGAGATCAGAAACCACCTCAAACATATTGACGGATGGGCACGCAGAAAGAAGGTGTGCTCGCCTCTCAAGCTCTTTCCTTCAAGGAGTTACGTAACAAAGGAGCCGCTCGGATGCGCCCTGATCGTCTCTCCGTGGAACTACCCTGTGCAGCTTCTTCTCAACCCGCTTGTAGGAGCAATTTCTGCAGGATGTACAGCTGTGCTTAAGCCATCACCTTACGTGCCTAACGTATCGAAGGTCATCGAAGATATGATCGTCGAGACATTCGACGAAAAGTACGTAGCGGTAGTCCAGGGAAACAGAAACGTGAACACAGACCTCCTCGAGCAGAGATGGGACATCATATTCTTTACAGGAAGTCCTGCATTGGCAAAGACTGTCATGGCAGCAGCTGCCAGAAACCTCACTCCGGTAGTCCTTGAGCTTGGCGGAAAGAGCCCGTGCATCATCGACAAGACAACAGACATAGCAACAGCTGCAAAGAGGATCGCATGGGGCAAGACCCTGAACAGCGGACAGACATGCATTGCACCTGACTACATTCTCATCCACAAGGACATAAAACAGGCATTCGTCGAAGCATTCGCAAAAGAAGTAAGCAATCTCCACGGCAAGGACATCAAGGCTGACAGGCATTATGTAAGGATCGTGAACGACAAGGCATTTGAGAGAATCACCGGATACTTCAAGGATGGCAAGATAATCTACGGAGGAAGAACAGATGCAGCAACCAGGTTCATCGAACCTACACTGATAGAGGACGTTGCCTTGGATTCACCTCTCATGACAGAAGAAATCTTCGGACCAGTATTCCCTATCATCACTTTAGATGACTGCGGTAAATCATTCTGTGACAAGGTAGTAGAATTCGTTACATCTCGAGAGAAACCGCTTGCATTCTATTATTTTGGCAAAGAATCCGACGGATGGGACATAGTACGCCGGACATCTTCCGGAGGCGGTTGCATCAACGATGTGATCATGCACATTGCTAACGAAAACATCCCTTTCGGAGGCGTCGGCAACTCAGGTATGGGACGCTACCACGGCAAGGAAAGCTTCGATGCATTCAGCCATACAAGGTCAATTGTTGCAACAGGCAACTGGATAGACCTTCCGTTCCGATACATGCCATACAACATGTTCGGACTTGTGAAAAAGATACTTTAAAACTATCACGAAAGACTTCTAAGGACCACAGAAATTTATTATTTTTGTGGTTCTTACTTTTTATGACATGGACATCAAAGGCAAAAAAATAATACTCGGAAGCAATTCCCCACGCAGAAAGGAACTTTTGGCAGGACTCAACATTGAATTCACGGTCGACACAGGAAACACTTTCGAGGAAGTATATGACGCAACCACTCCCCACGAGCGTATTCCGGAAGTTCTGTCAGAGGGCAAGTCCTACGGATTCCACAGAGAACTTCAGCAAGACGAAATCCTCATAACTTCAGACACGCTGGTCCTCTGCGAAGACAGAGTCATGGGAAAGCCGCATACAAGAGAAGAAGCAGCAGATATGCTGAGATGTCTTTCAGGAAAGGACCACAAGGTGATTACAGCCATCACATTAAGAGATTCTCACAAATGCACAACCTCAAGCGACACTGCAATTGTACACTTCAAAGAATTGTCTGACAAAGAGATAGAATACTACATCGACACCTTCAAGCCTTTCGATAAAGCAGGAGCTTACGGCATCCAGGAATGGATCGGATACATCGGAATCGGACACATCGAAGGATCCTTCTTCACCATAATGGGACTCCCTGTCCACCTCGTATATCAGGAACTTAATAACTTCATCGGATAATGAAACTCGATTTCCACAGCCATATTCTCCCGCTTATTGACGACGGCGCAACAGATCTGGAAAATTCTGTGGCACTGGTATCTGCGATGGCAGACTGGGGATTCGAACGCATCACATGCACCCCGCACATCACAAATAAGTTCAGAAACACTCCGGAAACCATCAGACCGGTATTCGAGCAGCTCCAGGAAGCACTCTATGTCCGCAATATCGACGTGGATCTCCGTATGTCTGCGGAATACAGACTTGTACCTGAAACATGGCCGGAAGTCCTGGAAAAAAACTGGCTTATGCCTATCGAAGACAGATTCATCCTCATGGAACTCCCGATCTTCAATCCTGAAGACATCGGAGATATAAAACCTCTGGAGGAATTCAAGAAGGTCATTTCTCTTGGCCTCACACCGCTTCTACCCCACCCAGAAAGATATTCATACCTCTCACACGACGAACTTATGAGTTTCGTGGAGGCAGGAGTAAAGATTCAGAGCAACTACGGTTCTCTGGCAGGACTCTATGGAGAAGAAGCGAAGCAGAACACCCGGAAATTGGTTGAGGAAGGTCTGGTTTCATACTACGGCACAGACATGCACAACCTCCATTACGTAGACGTAATAGGACGTTACTTTGCTCAAGGCAATCCGATTATCGAATATTAGAAGATTGATTCCTGAGTATATGAAGTCAGAAGTTCAAGTGACTTCATTCCCATTATGGAATTACCCTTAGGATTAAGTCGTGGGCTCCAGACTGCGACCGAGTATCTCATAGGATATACTGCGACGATTCCACCGCCTACACCACTCTTTCCAGGAAGTCCCACAAGATAAGAGAACTCTCCGGCCTCATCATAGAAACCACAGGTCTGCATGACGGCATTGAGTCTCTTGATCTGAGAAGAAGTCAGCCTGAAACCGGCATAATCGAAAGGTGCACAGTTGGTAAATGCCAGAAAGGCCTGCGCCAGATCAGCACAGCTCATCTCCACCGAACACATCCTGAAATAGAACATGAGGACATCTTCGATGTCGTTCTTGATGGTCCCATGATATTTGAGCATATTCACTATAGCGGCATTCAGATAACCCTTTTCTCGCTCTGACTCAGCCACTTCCATATTGTAATCAATCGATTCATCTCCGCTCAATTCACGGATGAAGTTCAAAAAGGCTGCATCAGGATCATCCAGTTCTGATATCAGCATATCGGCAATCACGATGGCACCTGCATTGATGAACGGATTACGAGGTTTTCCCTTTTCCACCTCCAACTGAACCAATGAATTGAATGCAGTACCGGAAGGCTCCTTTCCTACGATTTTCCAAAGATCCTCCCCTTTCAACGAGAGTCCCATGGCAAGCGCAAAGACTTTGGAAATACTCTGAATTGAAAATCTGGTATCAGCCTGCATGTGCGAGTAAGATTCGCCGTTTACAGTCTTCAAGGCTATTCCATACTGATCAGGATTCACCTTAGCCAAGGCCGGAATGTAATCGGCCTGATTTCCCATCCCTGCAAATGGTTGAATCTCCTCATATATATCTTCCAGTATTTTCTGATATTCCATATTTTCAATCTTGAATTACATCATACAAAAATACAAAATTTTATATTTACCTTTATGGTCAGAAAGATAATTCAACTATAATATGAGCAGAATCATGTGGATCACCATCATATCGACTGTAATGACAATAGCAGGAGTCACCCTGCTGCTTCTGAGCTCAATTCCGATGGAGAACAAGATCGAGGGCAACACCCTCACAGTCAGATATATCATCGGCAAGGAAACCATAGATATCAGTGGAGCCGTATTCCTTCCGGTTCCTGAAGAAGTGAACCATAACATCATCAGAGTCGGAGGAACAAGCCTTGGCAAGAAGCATTCCGGCAACTTCATGAATACAAAAAGCAAGACCAGATACATGTTCTACCTTACAGGTAAAGGAGAAAGGGTCTATTTTGAAGTCGGAAGCAAAAAATACCTGGTAGACGGCGTAGAGAAACCTGTATAAAAAAGAATGAGACTTCGTCGCTTACGCGATGATGCCTCATACTAACCACATAATTTATAACACTAAAACTAATAACCGGGGGCAAAGGTACTGCTTTTCCCAAGACCCGCAATAGTTTAAATGTTAAATAATTATTACATTTCTAGAACTTCATGGCCAGTGTCAGACCGGCTGTCGGCTGCACGCCATGCATTGTCTGGACATAGTTCACCGAAGGGTAAAGATCCACGTCACAAGTGAACACCTTCCTGAGATCCTGCTCATACATATTCTTTTTCTTGGCCACTCTTATACCATCGATAATTGAGCAGACATTGACAGCCAGTACTCCAGCTGCAGCCACACCACATGTCACGGCTCCGGATTCTGATCCATATTCCGAAAGGCCGGCACCTACACCTGCAACGATACCGCATCCCACATATGCGCACAACCAGGCAATACCTCTGCCCACCTCGTCACATACGATCTGTCCAAGACCAGGAACAAAGAAAGAAGCTATACCTGCCCATGTAGGGTTATATCTGTCCGCCATAGTCGACGTATAATCCTTATGATTATAAAGATTCTTGATCTGCTTGTATTTCATGCCCGGAACGACACCTGCAGCAGGAACTCTATCAGTCGTATACAGATAAGAATAAGGATCAGCATTGAAGACCTCATTTCTGCCATTCTCATAGCGAACCATCAGAACCTCTGTCTTTCTCGCTGAATATACCACTCCGTGCGGCTCATGATAATGTCTGTACTTGACCACTTCCGGAGTAACCTCCAGCACCCTGGCCACAATTTCATCACCATTCTTCCTCACGATTATATCCTGAGCAAAAGAACTTGCAGCAACAGCAAAAACGAGCACTACAAACGCAAATAATCTTTTCATACTTAATATCTTTTAATCCTACAAATATACGAATTTTCCATAAAAAAGCTTTTTATGGAACGTATGGAAAAGCCCTGTGCGCGTGACCCCCGAAGCCCAAGTGCCGTTGACCCTCGAAAGCAAGTTTAGAATGACCCCTATAAAGTCCTAGCCGGCGGGGTCATTTTTATTTTGCCCTACTACTTATCTCCTTTACGTGC
>JAFZFH010000012.1 GCA_017555965.1 Bacteroidales bacterium | reverse complement strand
ATCCACCTCTTCCCATTCCGAACAGAGAAGTTAAGCTCACCATCGCCGATGGTACTGCCCCACCAGGTGGGAGAGTAGGTAGCTGCCACTTTCTTATACGACACCCTGTCATCATACGATGACGGGGTGTTTTGTTATATGCTGTGGCAGGGAGTTTGAAATGTTCGCAAGAAACGATAAATCGAAATGTCATGTTGTACAATTTTCTGTTTCCCCAGCAATTCAGAGGGAAAGGTGTCTCACTTTTCATTCTGATCCTTCGACTTTTTTTCGGAGTCATGTTCTTTCTCCATGGAGTGGATAAGATGATGAATTTTTCGGAACTCTCGGAAACTTTTCCAAACGTCTTCGGATTCGGCAGCTATATGTCATTGATGGTCAGTATCTTCTGCGAGTTCTGCTGTTCTCTTTTCCTGATGGCAGGCCTTCTGATTCGTCTTATGCTTCTGCCTATGATAGCGGCAATGGCAGTCGCTTTTTTTGATATACATGATGCCGTGCTTCCGCAAGGAGAACTCGCTCTTATATATCTTATAGTATTTTTCCTTATCTATCTGACAGGCCCTGGCAAATATTCTCTGGATTATCTGATAGATGTGAAATTCAAAAAGGATAAGGCCCATATAGACATCAAATAATGGGGTACTTTGCCTTATCAGGAAAATTTCATATCTTTGAGGATACGGCAATTATGTCGTATCCTAATTTTTTTATAGATGTCAGAACTAAGAGGATACATATCGCAGATCATCGGACCTGTAGTCGATGTGCATTTCGAGCTTGATGATGAAGATTCAGTAAAGCTTCCGGCTATTCATGATGCTCTTGTCATAACCCGTAAGGACGGTCGTGAGCTGATTGTAGAGGTGCAGCAGCATATAGGTGAAGATACTGTCAGGACTGTCGCGATGGACAGTACGGACGGTCTTAAGCGAGGCATGGAGGCTGTGGCAACAGGATCTCCTATTACTATGCCTGTGGGTGCACAGATCCGAGGTAGAGTCATGAATGTTGTTGGCAACACTATCGACGGAATTCGCGGTCTGAGCAGAGACGGTGCCTTCCCTATTCATAGAGAACCACCGAAATTCGAAGACCTTGCAACTTCGCAGGAGGTCCTCTTTACAGGTATCAAGGTCATAGATCTTCTCGAACCTTATCTCAAAGGAGGTAAGATCGGACTTTTCGGAGGAGCCGGTGTCGGAAAGACAGTCCTCATCAAGGAGCTGATCAATAATATCGCAAAGAAGCATAACGGCTTTTCTGTCTTCGCCGGTGTCGGAGAGCGTACGCGTGAAGGTAATGACCTTTTGCGTGAGATGATCGAGTCCGGTGTGATCAGATATGGCAAGGAGTTCCTGGAAAGCATGGAAAAAGGCGATTGGGACCTTTCCAAGATTGATTATGATGAGGTGGAGAAGTCACAGGTAGCGATGGTCTTCGGCCAGATGAACGAGCCTCCGGGAGCTAGATCTTCTGTAGCCCTTTCCGGACTTACTCTGGCAGAATCATTCCGTGACAACAAGGAAATGGACGGTCCTAAGGATATCCTTTTCTTCATTGACAATATTTTCCGATTCACCCAGGCCGGATCGGAGGTTTCAGCTCTTCTTGGACGAATGCCGTCAGCTGTGGGTTATCAGCCTACTCTCGCAACCGAGATGGGCCAGATGCAGGAGCGAATCACTTCTACAAAGAACGGATCGATAACCTCTGTACAGGCCGTATATGTGCCTGCAGACGACTTGACTGACCCTGCACCGGCGACAACGTTCAGCCACCTTGATGCAACGACCGTATTGAGCAGAAAGATTGCCGAATTGGGTATATATCCGGCAGTTGACCCTCTCGAGTCGACATCCAGAATCCTCGATCCTAACATAGTCGGTAAAGACCATTATGAGACAGCTCAGAGGGTGAAGCAGATACTTCAGCGACAGAAGGAGCTTCAGGACATAATTTCCATCCTCGGTATGGATGAGCTCTCTGAAGAGGACAAGCTGACTGTAAACAGAGCAAGAAAGGTACAGAGATTCCTTTCTCAGCCGTTTGCGGTAGCAGAGCAGTTTACAGGAGTCCCTGGTGTGATGGTTTCTATTGAAGATACCATCCGTGGATTCAGACTCATCCTTGATGGAGAGGTTGATGATATTCCTGAGCAGGCATTCCTGAATGTCGGAACAATTGAAGAAGCAATAAGCAAGGGTGAGAAGATTCTTGCAGCAATAAATTAATGCGATGACAGTCAGAGACACCATGACACTTACGGTTCTTACTCCGGAAAAGACTCTTTTGGATATTGGGGTGAGCAAGGTCTCGCTTCCGGGATCCAAGGGCAGATTCATGGTGCTCCACAATCACGCTCCGCTGATTTCGTCGTTGACTGAAGGTGATATCGTATATATGTCAGAAGGTGGAGAAGGTCGCGTATGCGTCTTTTCCGGATTCGTCGAAATCAACAATAACAGGATAACAGTGTGCGCCGAGGTATGAGAAAGATGCTTGTAATATTCATCGCCTTGCTGACATTCATGGCGCATCCTGTCTTCGCTTCCGGATCTTCGGAGGGGGAGGTCGATGTGGCTGAAATGATATTCGGGCATATCGGCGACTCGTACGGATGGCACATCACCGAATGGAACGGCCATCATGTGACGATTCCTCTGCCTTGTATCGTACACAGCAGCACCGGATGGCATGTGTTCATGTCTTCGAAGATCGAACATGGTCATGAATATGAAGGTCTCTTCCTTGCGGAGGATGGCAGATATGCGGACAAGATCGTAGAAATCGGACCCGACGGGTCTCAGGTCAGACCGTTCGACATATCCATAACGAAGAATGTAGCCTCCCTGATGTTCGGAAGTGCGCTCCTTCTTATCATTGTCCTTTCATGTGCACGATGGTATCGTAAGCACGATGCATTGGAAAAGGCGCCGGGCGGTTTTGCAGGTCTTATGGAAATGATGATCATGATGGTCCATGACGACCTCATCAAGGATTCAGTGGGACCGGATCATAGGAAATATGCTCCGTATCTTCTGACGGCCTTCTTCTTCATCTTCCTGAACAACCTCCTGGGTATCGTGCCGTTCTTCCCGGGCGGAGCGAACCTTACCGGAAATATAGCGGTGACCATGGTCCTTGCCCTGTTTACCTTTTTTGCGGTCAACCTTTTTGCGAACAAGCATTACTGGAAGGAGATATTCTGGCCCGATGGTCCTATATTCCTGAAATGTCCTATTCCGATACTTCAGGTGATAGAGATCCTCGGTATGTTCACAAAGCCGTTCTCTCTTATGGTTCGACTTTTTGCCAATATCATGGCCGGACATGCGATGATACTGGGACTTGTATCAGTGATATTTGTAGCTGCCAGGATAGGTCCTGTCATAGGTGGTTCGATGACACTGATAACAATGGTTTTCGGAGTCTTCATGGACTGTCTGGAACTTCTGGTGGCATTCATTCAGGCTTATGTGTTCACGATGCTGTCGGCCGTATTCATCGGTCTGTCACGACAGGGAGGACATGAGGAAGCCACACACGATAATTAACTAATTAAAAAAAATAAAGCTATGTTACTTTCAACAATTTTGCTTCAGGTTGCAGGTGCAGCTGTATGGGGAAAAGCAGCTGGTGCAATCGGCGCCGCTATCGCAGCTCTTGCTGCTGCATGGGGTATTGGTAGAATCGGTTCATCCGCTATGGAGGCGACTGCACGCCAGCCGGAGTCTGCCGGAAACATCCGTACCACAATGATCATCATCGGTGCTCTTGTAGAAGGTGCCTGCCTCTTTGCTATTCTTGCCTGCCTGTTGGCAGTCGTGATGTAAGGCTTCTATGAATCTGATGCTGCCTGATAGTGGTCTCCTTTTCTGGATGACCATAATATTCGCCGTTGTCTTCTTCATTCTTGCGAAGTTCGGCTTCCCTGTGATTACCGGGATGGTCGAAAAGCGTACGAAAAGGATAGACGACGCGATTGGTGCTGCGCGCGAGGCAGAAACCAGACTTCGTTCTCTTGCTCAGGATCAGGAAAGGATCATAGCCGAGGCTCAGGCGGAGCATGGCAGGATCCTCAAGGAAGCTGCAGAAGAACGTGAGAAGATGATTGTGGCTGCTCAGGAACAGGCTCGTGCCGAGGCCGGTAAGATACTGGAAGAGGCAAGGGAAAAGATTCAGGAGGAGAAGGAAGCCGCATTGAGAGATATCAGAAGAGAGGTTGCCGTATTGTCTGTAGCCATTGCTGAGAAGGTGGTCCGCAAGGAACTGTCTACAGCTGAGGGACAGAAGGAGATGGTTGACAGAATATTCGATGAATTGTCATGAATGAGGGAGTCATAGCGTCAAGATATGCCAAGGCTCTGCTGGAGTATGCAGACGAGTCCGGTGCTGGGGACAGGGTTTACGATCAGGCCTGTATCCTCGGCTTGAGGTTCGTCGAGATACGTCAGCTGAGAGACATTGTCGAAGACCCTAACCAGATTCCCGTCGATAAGAAGGTGGAACTTCTAAGATCTGCTTTAGGAGAGGATCTTGCTCCTGAACTGGTGGATTTCATACGCCTGGTGACAGTCAGGAAACGAATGGAATTCTTCTCAAGGATGCTTTATTCCTTCATCGCTCTATACCGTGCCGCTCACAACATCAAGGTTGCAAGAGTGGTGACTGCCGCGCCGGTAGACGGACTGAAGGAAAGGTTGGAAAACCTTTTCCATGAGCGTACCGGAGCAGACATAAAGATATATGAGAAGATAAATCCTGAAATTCTTGGAGGATTTGTCTTTGAAATGGATGGATATAGGCTGGATGCAAGTGTGGAATCTCAGTTCCGTAAGGTAAGACGTCAGCTTATAGACAAGAGTAACAGAATAGTATAGACTAAATTATGATAAGACCAAGTGAGATATCGGAGGTACTGTTAAGTCAGTTGAAGGCCATCAGTACCGACCTTCAGTATGAGGAGGTCGGAAAGGTGCTGCAGGTCAGCGACGGCGTTGTGCGAATTCATGGTCTGCTGAATGCTGAGGCAGGCGAGCTTCTTGAGTTTGACAACGAGGTCATGGCTGTGGTCATGAACCTTGAGGAGGATAATGTCGGTGCCGTTTTGTTGGGACCGACTGACAAGATCAAGGAAGGAATGAGCGTTCGACGCACTGGCAGAATCGCATCAATCAATGTCGGTGAATCCATGGTCGGCCGAGTTGTGAACCCTTTGGGTGAGCCTCTTGACGGCATGGGCCCGATAAGCGGTGAACTGGTGGAGATGCCGCTGGAGCGAAAGGCTCCCGGCGTGATTTTCCGTCAGCCGGTGAATGAACCGCTTCAGACAGGCTTGAAGTCCATAGATGCCATGATTCCGATAGGTCGAGGACAGCGTGAGCTCATTATCGGAGATCGTCAGACAGGAAAGACCGCGATTGCGATAGATACCATCATCAATCAGCGTGAGGCCTATCTGAAGGGCGAACCTGTATATTGCATATATGTCGCGATTGGACAGAAGGGCTCGACTGTCGCTACGATTGTGAATACACTGAAGGAAAAGGGTGCCATGGATTATACGATTGTGGTGGCTGCAACAGCAGCGGATCCAGCTGCCCTTCAGTATTACGCTCCGTTTGCAGGAGCGGCCATCGGAGAGTATTTCCGTGATACCGGACGCCATGCACTTGTTGTCTATGATGACCTTTCAAAGCAGGCTGTGGCATATCGTGAGGTGTCGCTGATCCTCCGTCGTCCGTCAGGTCGTGAGGCATATCCTGGAGATATCTTCTATCTCCATTCAAGACTCCTCGAAAGAGCGGCAAAGATCATCTCTCAGCAGGAGGTTGCGGAGAAGATGAATGATCTTCCGGAGTCATTGAAAGGAAAGGTGAAGGCAGGCGGTTCGCTTACTGCTCTTCCTATCATCGAGACCCAGGCGGGAGACGTTTCCGCATATATTCCTACCAATGTGATTTCGATCACAGACGGTCAGATCTTCCTCGAGACGGACCTTTTCAACCAGGGTTTCCGCCCGGCAGTCAATGTGGGTATTTCGGTGTCCCGAGTAGGAGGTAGCGCTCAGATAAAGAGTATGAAGAAGGTTGCAGGTACATTGAAGATCGATCAGGCTCAGTATCGTGAACTGGAGTCATTCTCGAAGTTCAGCAGCGACCTGGATCCTGTGACTGCGATGGCTTTGGATAAGGGTCGAAAGAATAATATCCTGCTTGTCCAGCCGCAGTACTCGCCGATGCCGGTAGGAGAGCAGATTGCAATATTGTATTGCGGTACTAAGGGGCTTCTGAAGAATCTTCCGGTCGGATTGGTGGAAGATTTTCAGGTTGCCTTCCTAAGCAAGATGAGGGCGTTCCATGCGAAGGATGTGATCGCTCCGCTTGCTGCAGGGCAGATGAATGATGAGATTGCGGCTATTATAGAAAAAGAAGCGGCTTCTATAGTAACCGGACTGTTGTAGCCCGGTTATAAAAGACTAAAAGGTAAGATGGCATCATTGAAGGAAATAAAGAGTAGGATTGCGTCTGTGAAGAATACGCTGAAGATCACTTCTGCAATGAAGATGGTCGCTTCAGCTAAGCTTCATAAGGCTCAGACGGCTATTGGCAATAAGTTGCCGTATGAGCAGAAGCTCCACAAGATGTTGTCCGGCATGCTGCAGGCTGATGATCTTCTGAATGCACTTCATGATGAACTCGGGTTCGGAGACAGGGACAGATCCCCTATATCCATCCAGGATACGGATGTGGATGCATTGCCTTTTAAGGAGAATGTTTCTCGAGTAGCCGTTGTGGTGTTCTCTTCCAATTCGTCACTTATCGGTGCGTTCAATGCCAATGTCATAAAGATGTTCGGACAGACTATGAGGATGCTTTCTGACAACGGTTATTCCGACAAAGACATAGATGTCTATACCGTAGGAAAAAAGGTGGCGGAGGCGGTCCGCAGAGACGGCTATGAATGTTTCAGGGAGATTCCCGAACTTTCGGACAAGCCGGACTATGACAAGGCTTCAGCTCTTGCGGAAGAGCTGGTCGACAGGTTCGTCTCAGGAGAAGTCGGACAGGTCATCCTTGTCTATAACCACTTCGCTTCGATGTCATCTCAACCTTCGGTGAGGGAAAACTATCTTCCTCTTGCCCTACACGATTATAATGAGACATCAGAACCGGTAGATTACATCATCGAGCCGGATCCTATCGAGCTTGTAAAGGAACTTCTTCCTCTCGTTCTCAATCTTAAGATATATACGGTGGCTCTGGATGCATCCGCAGCCGAGCATGCGGCCAGAACTCTGGCAATGCAGGTGGCTTCAGACAATGCCAAGGATCTTATTTCGGAACTTACCCTTGCATACAACAAGGGTCGTCAGCAGGAAATTACAGCAGAAATCCTCGATCTGGTAGGTGGTCTGCAAAATCAGTAATCACATTGATCTTATGAGAGTACTTCATCTGATTTTAAGTGTTGCCGTCCTTATGGCTTGTTCTACGTCTGAGGGACCTGTGCAGAGCGGAACGGAAGACAGCACCTTTGCCTTGGGAGCAGATATAAGCTGGATCACAGAAATGGAAAGGGATGGATGTAAGTTCTTCAATTCTGCCGGAAAGGAAATGGAATGTATTTCCCTGATGAAGGAGATAGGATTCAATGCCATCCGCCTTCGTGTCTGGGTCAATCCTGCGGATGGATGGTGCAACAAGGAAGACGTCCTCACAAAAGCAAAGCGTGCTCAGAGCCTGGGAATGAGGCTTATGATCGATTTCCACTACAGTGATTTTTTTGCTGATCCAGGCAGACAGACGATACCGTCAGCATGGGAAGGATATGATGCGGTACAGATGGGCGCTGCTGTAAGCAGCCATACCGGAGAGGTGCTTCAGACATTGAAGAATAATGGAATCGATGTAGCATGGGTGCAGGTGGGAAACGAGGTCAATCAGGGAATGTTGTGGCCATCTGGTAAGGTGAACGGAGATAAGGCAGGGACTTTTGTCAGTTACCTGAATGAAGGCTATTCCGCAGTCAAGAGGACATATCCGGACGCACAGGTGATCCTTCATGTCAGCAACGGACATGATGCAGAATTGTTCAGATGGTTCTTCACGCTCATGCAGTCTTTCCGCGCATCATATGATATGATCGGCATGTCACTATATCCGATCTGGTGGGAAAATGGAGGTTGGTGCAGCTGGAAGTCCAATGTGGATAAATGTGTCGCCAACATAAGGTCTCTTCAAGCAAGCATCGGAAAGCCGGTCATGATATGCGAAACAGGTATGCCTGTGAATGAACCGCAGATGTCTGCAGAGGCATTGAAGTATGTCCTGGACCAGATGTCTGGTCTGGATGCCTGCAAAGGAGTGTTCTATTGGGAACCACAGACTGACGGAGTCTGGAAACCTGCCCGCTATGATGAGCTTGGATGGGGACCATATGATATGGGAGCATTCAAGGATGGAAGACCGACCGCCGTATTGGATGCATTCAAAATCACTTCAGAACAGAAATAAAAAAATCATGAAAGCGATACTTACCATATTGTCTGCAATAGTGCTTGCAGTTTCCGCATTTGCACAGAACCCGAGAAGTGAAACCATATTGAAGGAATGGGAATTCCTCCATGGACATGATGTGGATGCTGCCGAAGGGTGGGAAAAGGTTTCGGTACCGCATGACTGGGCGATTTATGGACCTTTCGATAAGGCAAATGACCTGCAGACAGTCGCAGTTGTTCAGAACGGCGAGAGTGTCGCTTCTGAAAAGACGGGTCGTACCGGCGGACTTCCATATATAGGCAAGGGAACATACAGACGAACCCTTGATATCGGAGAAGAAATGTTGGACGGCCGCAGGCACATCCTCTATTTCGACGGAGCGATGAGTGAGGCTCAGGTCTATGTGAACGGGAAAATGGTCTGCTTCTGGCCGTACGGTTATAATTCCTTCTGGTGTGATGTGACAGATGACCTCAAGGCAGGCGTCAATACGGTTGCCGTTCTTCTGGAAAACAGACCTCAGTCTTCGCGCTGGTATCCTGGAGCAGGATTGTACCGTAAGGTCCGTCACATAACTCTTCCTCAGATTCATGTTCCTGTATGGGGTACATATGTTACCACTCCATATGTGGGAAAAGACTACTCTATAGTAAATGTAAAGACTAAGGTTGACGGAGTTGCAGAAGGGGCAGTGCTTACCCTGAGAACCAGAATCCTCGATCCGGACGGCCTGGTTGTGGCCGAAGAGACAGATACAAGACAGATACATAAAGGTGAGGTCGAGCAGAACCTGACCGTTGATGCTCCGTCATTATGGTCTCCGGAAACTCCGACATTATACTTTGCGGAAACAGAAATCTATACAGGCGGATCTGTTGATACTGCTTGGGATATGGAGAGGCCGGAGATAAGCATAAGTCATGGAAATGACCTTCAGGATAAGGTCTCGACACGATTCGGTTTCAGAACAATAGAGGTCCGTCCGGATAAGGGATTCTTCCTTAACGGAGAAGCCCGCAAGTTCCGTGGTGTGTGTCTGCATCATGATCTTGGTCCTTTGGGAGCGGCAGTCAACAAGGCTGCTGTCCGTCGTCAGCTGACCATGCTTAAGGATATGGGATGCGATGCCATCCGTACCTCACACAATATGCCTGCAGAAGAGCTTGTAGAACTGTGTGACGAAATGGGATTCATGGTCATGTGCGAGAATTTCGATGAGTGGGATATCGCAAAGTGTGAGAACGGATATCACAGGTTCTTCAATGAGGACAGCGGAAATGGAGTGATATGGGCGGAAAGGGATATGATGAATATGCTGCACCATTTCAGAAACAACGCCTCTGTGGTGATGTGGAGTATAGGAAATGAGGTTCCGTCCCAGTGGAAGGAAGAGGGTGTGAAGGTTGCCGCATGGCTACAGGGTCTCTGCCATCAGGAGGATCCGACACGTCCTGTCACCTGTGGAATGGATCAATATAACTCGGTGGTGCTCAATGGATTTGCTGAGCAGTTGGATGTCGTCGGATTCAACTATAAGGTCGACAGATATATTCCTGCATATGAACTCCTGCCGCAAAGACTGATTCTTGGAAGCGAAACGGCTTCAACCGTAAGTTCACGCGGAGTGTACCATTTTCCTGCAGCCATAGGTGCTGCAATCATGCATGATGACCATCAGTCGTCCTCATATGATACTGAATATTGCTGGTGGTCCAATATTCCTGATAATGATTTTGCTGCGGATGAGGATTATGAGTGGTGCATGGGTCAGTTTGTCTGGACCGGTTTCGATTATCTGGGAGAACCGTCTCCATACGATACGGATGCTTGGCCGAACCATTCTTCGGTTTTCGGAATAATCGACCTTGCATCAATCCCAAAAGACAGATATTACTTATACAGGAGCCAGTGGAATACCGTTGACCAGACACTGCATGTCCTTCCTCATTGGAATTGGGAAGGACGCGAAGGGGAGGTTACTCCGGTATTTGTATATACATCTTATCCGTCAGCCGAACTTTTTGTTAATGGTGTTTCGCAAGGAAAGCGTATCTTTGCCGAATCTGACGGAAAGGTTCCGTGTCTGGGTGAAGATGCGATGAAGAGATTCCGTCTGATGTGGAATGACGTCGTTTATCAACCTGGTGAAATCCGTGTGGTGGCTTACGATGCTGATGGAATCCCTGCGGCAGAAAAGATTGTACGAACTGCAGGCAAGCCTGCATCCATCAGACTTACTCCTGACAGAACAGTCCTGAAGGCTGACGGAGAGGACCTTTGCTATATTAATGTAAGTCTTGTCGATAATGATGGGAATCCGGTGCCGGTCGATGACAGGCTTGTCAAGGTGAGGGTAAGCGGTGCAGGACGTTTCAGAGCGATAGCTAATGGTGATCCGACATCTCTGGAGCCGTTCCAGGAACCGCAGATGCAACTTTTCAGCGGACAATTGACCGTTATTGTTCAAAGCGGAACAGAGGCCGGAGAAATTGAGGTTGAGGTAGACGGCAAGGGCGTCAGGAAGTCTGTGATAAGAATAAAGACAGAATAACAATTATATGAAGAAGATCATTTTTGCGATGGCAGCATTGATAGTTGCCGGAACATCATGCACAAAGGAAATTCAGGAGCAGTCAGCTCCGGTTGCGGAGCAGCACACCCTGATGACAAAACTGGTCGGAGAGACGACAGGAGACTTCCTGAAGGGAAGCATCCTTGTCAAGATTGACGAAGGTATATCTGCGGTATCTGTCATTGAGGGCATAGGTGCTGAGGAGATCTTCCCTGCGCTGATGATCCAGCCTAAGAACATGGAAGTTGCCAGGAAATATGGCCTGGACAGGTGGTACCAGATCAGTTTCGATGAAGCGGTGCCGGTGCAGAATATGGCTGCAGAGGTCGCAAAGAATCCGTCAGTCCTTTCGGTTCAGTATAACTCCCTGATTGAGCGTATCGCTTCCGACAAGGTTGTCGAGTATGTTCCTGTACCTCAGACAAAGGAATCTCCTGTTGACCAGTCAGGATTTGACGTGATGTTCAATGACCCGTACTTCGGCGAGCAGTGGAATCTTTACAATCTCGGTTCCATTGCATCCGTTATTGGAGCAAGTAAGGCAGGTGCTGATGTCGGCGTAAAGGATGCCTGGAAACTTACTGCCGGTGATCCGAGTGTGGTGGTGGCAGTCTTTGACTGTGCGATCAACAGCATGCATGAGGATCTCAAGAATGCACTTTGGGTAAATGAAGCGGAGGTCAATGGCGAATCAGGCAAGGATGATGACGCAAACGGATTCATCGATGATAAATATGGATTCAATTTCGTCGGCTGCAGCAAGATCACCAAAGACTATGCGACCGGACTTATCAATGGCCAGAAAGCCGAGGGTGTAAAGGGTAATCTGCTTAACTGGACTGCAGGAAGCGGCCACGGTACACATGTTGCCGGAATCATCGGAGCTGTAAACGGAAACGGAAAAGGCGTCAGTTCGATTGCCGGTGGTACAGGTAATGGTGACGGCGTACGTCTGATGACCTGTCAGATATTTGAGGGAAGCAAGTCGGCTTCAGATGCCCAGAATGCAGCTGCTTTCATCTATGCCGCTGATAACGGAGCCTGCATCGCTCAGTGCTCATACGGCAGTAGCGCAGTAATCACTTCAGATGAGGATTATATCAACGGTATCCAGGATGAGAAGATCAACGGTTCTCCGCTTGAAAATGCAGCGCTCAGATATTTCCTCGACCCTGCGAACAGCAACCACGAATCCCTTCAGGGAAACATCGCGGTATTTGCGGCAGGTAACCACAAGAACCCTTATTCAAGTTATCCGGGAGCCCTTCCATATGTGATTTCTGTTACTGCTTTTGGAGTAGACTTCCTTCCTGGCGGATACACCAACTATGGTCCAGGATGCAAGATTGCTGCACCAGGCGGAGAATATACTGACGACAATAACTATCGAACCATGATTCTTTCTACCGGCGTCTCGAATGCGGCTCAGGGTTCACCTGCCTATGACAGCGGAAAGAATTATGTGTACATGCAGGGAACATCAATGGCCTGCCCTCATGTTTCCGGTGTTGTAGCCCTCGGTATCTCATATGCAAAGAAACTCGGAAAGAAGTTCACACGTGAGGAGTTCACGTCTCTCCTTCTTACTTCAACCAACGATATCGAGAGGTATCTGACCGGTACCAAGAACTATTACGATCTCAGCACATACTCATGGACAGCGGTTTCTTTGGACAAGTATAAAGGAAATATGGGAACTGGAGCTGTTGATGCATGGAGATTCCTCATGGCAATCGAAGGAACTCCTACCCTTCTTGCTCAGGCTGGAAAGAAGATGAGCATCGATGTGAGCCGATATGTGAATCCTTCAGAGGCATACACACTCAGTGTAGATGATGCCACAAGGAACGCCTTAGGTCTTGTTTCTGACCCAGTAATAAAAAACGGAAAGCTTGAGATAGAGTGCTCGAAGGTTGGTTCAGGCAAGATTATTCTCTCCGGCGCTGTAGGAAAGGATACGGAAAAGGAAGGCGGAATCGGAGAAATGGCCTATTCGCGTACACTTTCCATTGCATCACGTCCATTTGCAACCAATAACGGCGGTCTGTTATAACAATCTTAATTTACGAGAAGATGAAAAAGATATTATACATATTATGCGCCCTTCTGGTGATTGCCGGATGCGGAAAGTCGGGTGAAGAAAAAAAGACTCTGACCGAGCAGCTTTATGGTGAGTGGCACAGCACTTCGCTTACTGTAAGCGGAGATGTCTACATCAATTTCACAGAAGCCAAGACATTCGAACTGTATCAGAAGATTGGCGAAGGAGCATACCGTCTGTATCGTGGAACCTGGAATGTGGAGGAAGATCTCCTCGCAGGAAAATACAACGATGGAGAGGCTTGGGCTTCCGCATACAGGATCAAAATCGAGGATAACAAGATGACGATGACATCCATGAATGATGCATCAGAAGTCACAATCTATACCGCCGCAATGATTCCAGAGGATGTCATACGTGCTTGTGAGGTCGTGGTAAAGTCAGCTGAGGCAGGATTCTAGTCCTCTTTACGCATACTGAATTCACAACCGCAGTAGAGCTGATTATAGAAATCATACTCTTTGATTATCTGCAGGCGACGCTCCTGCAGACCATTCTTTCTCCAGTTCTGATCCCACCAGATGACACTGTTCTCTGGTGAGGTTTCTGTCTGACCGACAGCCCAGGTTCCGGCCTCATTGATCTGGTCCAATGACTTCCAGCGGGATGAGGCCAAAGTGGTGGTGATTACCTTTATCCCTCTTTCAGCAGCGTACCTGGCAGTACGGAGAAGTCTGAGCTTGAAGCATTTGAGACAGCGACCGCCTCTTTCCGGCTCGCCTTCCATACCCTTGACTGCTTCCAGCCAGTTTTCATGGTCGTAGTCGGCGTCGATGATTTCGAGTCCGAGCGACTGAGCGTATCTGGTACATTCGTTCTTGCGGATCTCGTACTCCTGATGAGGGTATATGTTGGGATTGCAGTAATAGATGACGGGAGTGATTCCGTTCTTCATCATTGCCTCGATAATGGCGCTGGAGCATGGTGCACAGCAGGTGTGGAGAAGAACAGTCGTCTCTCCCATAGGTGCCTGAATCTTATTTTCCCGTCTTTTCATACCCGCAAAGATACGCCAAATTTATATATCTTTGCACCCAAATTTATTTGACCCAGATAATGAACAGCAACTCCATTGACAAGAAGAAGATGAACGGATGGCTGGCTCTCAGCCCGCTTGTAGTATTCCTTTGCGTCTATCTTGTATCCTCTATAGCAGTAAGAGATTTCTATGCAATACCTATCTCGGCAGCCTTTCTTATAGCATCCGTATATGCGGTCCTCATATGCAGAGCCAAGACTCTCGAACAGAGAATCAGCATATTCTCGGAAGGCGCAGGAAACAAGAACGTGATGCTGATGATATGGATCTTTGTCCTTGCCGGAGCTTTTGCTTCCACAGCCAAGGAAATCGGAGCTATCGATGCTACAGTCAATCTTGCCCTGCGCATCCTGCCGGGCAAACTCCTGTATGCCGGACTCTTCCTTGCCGCATGTTTCATTTCCATGTCGATAGGAACAAGTGTCGGAACCATTGTTGCTCTCGTTCCGGTAGCTGCAGGTATAGCCCAGGAACTCGCTCTTGAAGGTGCAACAGGAACATTTGCCGGCACACCTTTCATCACAGCCATCATTGTTGGAGGAGCATTTTTCGGAGATAACCTTTCATTCATATCCGACACGACCATCGCCGCAACCCGAACACAGGGATGTTCGATGGCGGATAAGTTCAAGGCAAACATACGTATTGTAGGTCCTGCGGCACTTATCGTGGCCATTCTGTATGTCATATTGGGATCAGCTGTGTCAGTGACTCCAGACGCTGCAGCGATCGAGTGGAGTCTTCTTGTACCATATGTCCTGGTGATAATACTGGCCCTTTCAGGAGTCAATGTTGCGGCTGTGCTTACCATCGGTCTTGCAGTGAATGCCCTGATCGGCTTTGCTATGGGCAGTCTTGGATGGGCATCCTTCCTTTCGGCAATCGGAGGCGGTATAAGCGGAATGGGGGACCTTATTATAGTGACGGCTCTTGCCGGAGGTATGCTTGAACTGATCCGTGCAAACGGTGGACTAGATTTCATTGTCAGCGGACTGACCCGGAATATAAACGGAAAACGTGGTGCAGAACTCAGCATTGCGGCTCTTGTGTCGCTTGCGAATCTTTGCACGGCAAATAACACCATTGCCATTATTACAACCGGCGGAATTGCGAAGGACATTACAGACCGCTTCGGACTCGATCCAAGAAAGTCAGCCAGCATCATGGATACATTCTCATGTCTGATCCAGGGTCTGATTCCTTATGGAGCGCAGCTTCTCATGGCAGCCGGTCTGGCTGGAGTATCCTCAATTTCGATCATCGGATACCTCTACTATCCTTTCGTGATGGGAGCCTTGGCATTTCTGGCGATCATCTTCCGATTCCCCCGCAAATATTCATAAACACCGCGGTTAGAGGAAGAGGGAGGCGATGTGGAATGTGATGAAGGCAGCAATCCATGCCAGCACGATGGTGTAGACGGCTGTGACCAGTGCCCACTTCCATTTGCCGCTTTCATTCCTGATGGCTACGAATGTTGCGATGCAAGGGAAGTACAGCAGGATGAACACCATATAGGCAAGAGCTGCGGCAGGGCTGACAGAGTTGACAAGAGCCCTCTGCAGACGTGTGTCACCTGATGCGACATCTCCCTCGTCAGTATACATGACTCCCAAGGTACTTACAACAAGTTCCTTTGCGCCGACACCGGCAACGATTCCAACGCCCATTCTCCAGTCAAATCCCAGAGGTTCAAGAACCGGCTCCATAGTCTTGCCGACATATCCTATGAATGAATGTTCCTGCTGCTCCTGTACCGAATCGTACGCATTGTGATTAGGGAAGTAGCCGAGGAACCAGATGGCAAGCGAACAGATCAGGATGATGCCGCTCATCTTCTGCAGATACTGACGTCCCTTCTCCCATGTGTGACGGAAGATAGATTTTGCGGTCGGTACTCTGTATGGCGGAAGTTCCATCACGAAAGGAAGGTCGTCATCCTTGAAGAATGTGCTCATCACCTTGGCAGCCACTATGGCCAGTAATATGCCAAGTGCATACAGCCCGAGCACCACGAGTCCTGCTTTCTGAGGGAAGAATGCACCTGCAATCAGCACATACACCGGCATGCGTCCCGCGCACGACATGAGCGGAATGATGAGCATGGTTATGATTCTGCTCTTACGGCTTTCGATTGTCCTGGTAGCCATGATGGCCGGCACATTACATCCGAATCCCATGATCATAGGGATGAAGGACTTTCCATGAAGACCTATCTTATGCATGAGCCTGTCCATGATGAAGGCACCGCGGGCCATATAGCCGGAGTCCTCAAGCAGTGATATGAACAGGTAAAGTATCAGGATGTTAGGCAGGAAGACAAGCACGCTGCCGACTCCGCCGATGACTCCGTCTATGACGAGGTCCTTGATCCATCCGTCTGCCATCACAGATGAAACGAATGCTCCTAATTTCTCCACAATCCATTCGATCCAGAGCATCGGATACTCTCCGATCACGAAGGTTGCGTCGAAGACGATGTACAGAAGCAGGAAGAAGATAGGGAAGGCCAGCCACCTGTTGGTGACGATGGAGTCGATCTTGTCAGTGATCGTATGCCATTTGCGTTTCTTTGAAGAAGCTATATGTGTCTCCGCCAATGCACCCTGCACAAATGCATATTTTGCATCCACCATCGCAGATTCCGGTCCGGATCCGATGAGGCCTCTTATCCTGCTGTTCTCTTCAAATCGGGCTGAAATGATTTCGTCGCGGTTTGACAAAGCTTCGACAACGCCTTCAATCTCCTTGTCGTTTTCCAGATACTTGATGGCAAGATAACGTGTCGAGTATGTCGAACGGATGTCTTCGGTCCTGGAAATAAGGTCCTTTATTCTGTTGATGCTGCGTTCCAGTTCGGCGCCATGGTTGATGTGGATATGACGTGCGAGATGCGGGTCACTCTTCTCGTAGATCTGGATGACGGTATCGAAGAGTCTGTCGATTCCTTCTCCTGAACGGCTCACTGTCGGTACGATCGGCATACCGAGAAGCCATCCGAGCTGCTTGATGTCCAGCTTGTCACCCTTTGCTACCAGTTCGTCGTACATGTTCATCGCCATGACGACTCTCAGGTTCATGTCTATGAGCTGCGTAGTGAGATAGAGGTTTCTCTGAAGATTGGAAGCATCGACCACATTCACCACGACATCCGGCATATCCTCGATCAGGTTCTTCCTCACATAAAGTTCCTCCGGACTGTAGGCCGAAAGGGAATATGTGCCCGGAAGGTCCACCAGCTGGAAATGGTATCCTCCGTATTCGAAGGTTCCTTCCTTTGCGTCGACGGTCACACCGCTGTAGTTGCCCACATGCTCATTTCCGCCGGAGGCCATGTTGAAGAGAGAGGTCTTTCCGCAGTTCGGGTTACCGACCAATGCGACCTTGATGGTCTTGCGGAGTTCCTCCGCCAATGTGTTCATCTCCCTTTCGATCCATGTCTCACCGCTCTCCAATGCTGGCAGAGCCTCGCGCTCGGAGAACCTCTCCTTTGCCTCGGTTTCACTGATGACCTCGATCTTTGCCGCCTCTTCGCGACGAAGGGAAATCTTGTAGCCGATGATCTCATATTCGATAGGGTCCCTCAGAGGAGCATTAAGGATCACCTTGACCTTGTTGCCTCTGATAAAGCCCATTTCTATGATACGCTTACGGAATCCCCCATGGCCGTTCACCTTTACGACCACTCCTCTTTCACCCGTCTTTAGTTCCGATAATCTCATTCGCTACGCTATCTCTATTGTATATACGCTCTCAAATTTTCCGCCTGCAGCAAGACAGTTAATCCAATCCTTGTCCTTGTATTCGCCTTCGTATCCGGCGCGGTCGCAACGTCCGTACCACGGTTCAATGCAGATGAACGGCGCAACCTTTCCCGGAGGGGACCATATGCCGACCACAGGTGCATCGAACGATACTGCCAGCCAGGGCGATCCGTCCTCACGGAACATCTCGACCCTTCGTATCTGGCTGTCCTGAAGCATTATGGTGTCTATAGCGTCAAATGTATCCTTTTCCAGTTTCAGCCTTCCTGAAGCCATCTCCAAAGGCCATTTTGTCTGTGCATCGACGCATCCTTTCTCCTTTATGCGGATGCATTCCAGTCCTTCGCTTCTGTCAAACGCCAGAAAACCTCTTCCGGACTGCTGCGGATCGAAGTCCGGATAGTTGAATGCCGGGTGTGCTCCGATCTGGAAATATATTTCCTTGTCTGTAGGGTTTGTGACCTCCCAGATGACATCAAGACAGTTTCCGTGCAGACGGTAAGCGATCTCCAGAATGAAACCGAACGGATACCTGTACATGGTCTCTTCTGAAGATGTCAGCCTGTAGCGGACTTCGGACTCTGATGAGCTGACCAGCTCGAAATCCATATCTCGAGCAAAGCCGTGCTGCCCCAGTTCATAGGTTGTACCATTTACCCGGTATCTTGACTCCCAGACACTTCCCACAATCGGGAACAGGACAGGAGAGCGCCTTCCCCAGAATGCAGGGTTGCCTTGCCACAAATATTCTACGCCTCCTTTTCTGATACTCTGGAGTTCCGCACCATGTCCGCTGACCTCGACAGTCAAGACATCATTGGATAAAATAGTCATAAGTCTTTCTATTTTTCTGTAAATTTAATGATTATATTTGCATTTAAGCACATAAATAACACAAATCAGACAATGGCTAATTACAGAACCGACTCACGAATCGTCATGACACTTGACGCAAACAGCGCCTATCTGCTGTTCGGAGCTATGAAAGGTGGCGAATTCATTGTTGAGCCGATAACATTGGAAGCCCATCCGGACAATCTTGAACTCTGCCTGCAGAATATGGTGAAAGGTTTCAAGATGGTCAGGGAAAAGCTGGACAGACAGCCGGCAGCCATAAGCTTCGCTTTCCCAGGTCCGGCAGATTATCCTAACGGCATCATATACGGATATCTCCTCAACTTTCCTGCATTCAGAGATGGTGTGGCCCTGGGCCCTTATCTGAGAAAGAAGTTCGGAATACCTGTCTACATCAACAACGACGGAGACCTTTTTGCTTATGGCGAAGCGCTCGGCGGCATTCTTCCTGAAATCAATGAAAAACTTGAAATGGCAGGAAGTACAAAGAGGTACCACAACCTGCTCGGTTATGTCTATGGAGACGGATTCGCTGTGGGTATGATCGTCAACAGACATCTTAACAGAGGAGATAATTCATGTGTTGAAACATGTTATTTTCCACATGCCAAACGTCCTGACATCATCGTTGAGGAAGGTGTTTCCATCAGAGCTGTCAAGCGTGTATACAAGGAACTTTCAGGCGACGAAAGGGAATTGGAACCAAAAGATATCTACGATATTGCAGACGGACTGCTTGAAGGAAACAAAGAAGCTGCAGTACGTGCCTTTGCTGAAATGGGTGAGCTTACAGGCGAGGTCATCCTCCCTGCAGCAAACATAACCGACGGTCTGGTGGTTCTCGGAGGCGGTATGACCGGCGCAGCCAAATATATCAAGCCTGCTGTTCTTGATGTCATGCGTTCGAAGATCAGGACCTTGGACGGAAAGGAACTCGGTCGAATCCCGATGAAGGTCTATGATCTTGACAATGAAGCGGAACTTGCAGAATTCCTTAAGGGAGAACAGCAGAAGATAAAGATTTACGGCAGTGAGATAGAGGTGGATTTCGATCCGCAGAAGCGAATCGGAGTCGCCATATCCAAGATGGGAGCAGGAAAGGCCATCGCCATCGGTGCATATGCCTTTGCTCTTGACCAGCTTGACCGTAGAAATGGAATGAGCCGTTTTTAGATCGCCTCGATGTTTGCAGACTGATCGACCCAGATAAGGTTGTCGATGTCGTATCCTCTGCCGGATGCTTCTTCAAGAACCAGATCAAGGACCTTGTCCGGAACGACGGGGGTGCGTGAGAGAATCCAGAGATAGTTAGGATTTCTGCTTCCGACCAGGGCGACCTGATAGTTGTCGTCGATCATCATCACATTGTAATCGTTGTAGAAAAACAAGAAGAAGGATACTTCAAGATGAGCCGGATCTTCAGCAGGGTCCGGCTGTTTTGCCTTTCCGTCTGCGACCTTATACTTTCCGTCCTTCCATCCGGAGTTGATCACATCGATCATTCCGTCGTCACGTAAAAGATATTCTGCCGTCACATTGTCCATGTCTCTTTCAAAGCTGTGGTCAAAGCGGGCGACTTCATACCATGTGCCCAGGTATCTGGAGAGGTCGAAGGCTGATACAGGAGAATTATTATACTGCACTTCCTGTGCAGTGGAAAGCATTGGGATGGAAAACAACGCCAATGCCAGAAAAATAAGACGTTTCATAACACTGATAATTAATCGAAACGCCTCAGAAGCAACAAGCGTGCTAAGCAAAGAGTTCGCGGAGGACTTTCAGCGAGTTGACGTTCAGGGCAGAATCTGTATGGAATTCTATGTAGCGGAGGATTTCCTCTGCAATCTCGTTCCTGACAGCTCCAGAGAGAGGGATGAGCATTGATTCTGCGAATGATTCCTTCATGAATCTTTCAATGATGGGGTAGTGGGCCTCTGCAAAAGGTATCAGTGCCTTGGCCTGTGGAGTGAAGCCCAGGGCCATTGCGAATTCAAGCAGGAACCTTATGTGGAAATTGCTGAAGTCGCTCCTTATTGCGTCCAGAGTCAGAATGCTTTTCTCGCACCACTCGAAAAGTCCCTCCTCATGTGCTCCGTCCTTGACAGCCCTGTACAGGACTTCCGCCATGAACATGGTCATGGAGTTCTTGAACATGTTTTCCCTGATGCCGGAAAGGTGGTGCTTAAGGGATAGGTTTCTGGCAGTGTAAAGAGTTGATTTGGAAGACTCTGTGATGTCTGCTTCCAGGATTGAGAGCGGCTGGAACAGCGACATTGCCGATTTCTTGCCGACTCCGCGTACGACGAACCCGCGTCGCCCGTACTCCTTGCTCAAGGAATGGACGACAAGAGAATTTTCACCGAATTTTGTGGTGTGAAGGACTATGAGTTCTGTGACTTTAACCATTCTGCCATGGCGCGGAGAGCCTTGCCTCTATGAGATATATCGTTCTTCTGCTCTTCTGTGATGTCTGCAAGGGTCAGACCCGGATACTCGTCTGCGATGAAGATAGGGTCGTAACCGAAGCCTCCGTTGCCGGACTTCTCCTGAGAGATGATGCCCTCGAGGGTTCCCTCGAACAGATGCTCTTCACCGTTCACGATCAATGTGATCATGCTCTTGAATCGCGCCCTTCTTGCCTCACCTTCGAGTCCCTGAAGCTCTTCCAGAACCTTGTCCATGTTCTTGTTGAAGTCCTTGTCCTCGCCTGCATATCTTGCAGTATAGACTCCAGGAGCACCACCGAGTGCGTCCACTTCAAGCCCCGTGTCGTCTGCAAAGCAGTCGCAGCCAAGTCTTTCGTAGAGATATCGGGCCTTCTGGATGGAATTCTCCGTCAGTGTTTCACCTGTTTCAGGAATGTCTTCTGTGATTCCTACCTGTGAGAGGGAAACAAGCTCAAAACCCTCACCGAGTATTTCCGATGCTTCGCGCAGCTTGCCTATGTTTCCGGTTGCAAATGTCAATTTCATAAAAGACCCTATTTACTGTTATATATCTCAGCAAAGGTATAAATTATTTTCGTATTTTTGTGGCATGTAATATGCGGGAATCCGTTCCTGCAAACACCGATACGATATGAACAGAAGAAACATAATGACTCTCGCCATGGCTGCTGCCATGTGCCTTATTTCATCATCTGTACTTATTGCCCAGTCCTATAGCTTCAAGCTCGGACAGTGGGCAGAAATTCATAATGCGCTGTTGAGGGAACTCAACCGTTCTTATGTGGATTCTCTCCCTGTGGACAGAATGATGAGGGCCGGTGTTGATGCCATGCTGGAGGAGCTTGACCCTTATACCATCTACATCCCGGAGGAGGAGAATGAGGATCTTCAGATGCTGATGTCCAAGACATATGGAGGTATCGGCGCCATCATCCATAAGAAGAAGGGCGAGAATGTCATTATCAACGAGCCATATGCCGGATCGCCTGCGCAGAAGTACGGACTCGTATGCGGTGATGAGATCATTGCCATCGACGGCTTCCCTACAAAGGACCTTGAATCGAAGGAGAGCAGTGACAGGATGAAGGGAAAACCTGGAACTACTGTTGTCTTCACTGTGAAGAAGGTAAGGACAGGAGATACTCTTGACATTCCGATCGTACGCGAGCGAATCCGCCTTCCGGATGTCGAATATGCAGGAATGCTCGATGATACTACAGGTTACATTCTCCAGAGCGGATTTACAGAAAATGTATCAGGAGAAATACGCACGAAGTTCCAGGAACTCAAGAAGCAGGGCATGAAGAGGCTTGTACTCGATCTTCGCGGAAACGGTGGAGGACTTATGAACGAAGCAGTGAACATCCTTTCTCTTTTCGTTCCGAAAGGTTCGCTCGTGGTGACTTCAAAAGGTAATTCGCCGGAGTCATACAGGGAGTACCGTACTGCAACTGAACCTATTGATACTCAGATCCCTATAATCGTCATGATCGACTCTGGCTCGGCTTCTTCTTCAGAGATTGTTGCCGGTGCATTCCAGGATCTTGACCGTGCGACAATCATGGGAAAGAGAAGCTACGGAAAGGGACTTGTCCAGTCGATACTTCAGATGCCGTATAACGGTCAGATCAAGATTACCACTGCCAAGTATTATACTCCTAGCGGAAGATGTGTTCAGGCGATCGATTATTCGAACCGTAATGAAGACGGCAGTGTCGGTCATATTCCGGACTCTCTTACAAATGAGTTCAGGACAGCTTCAGGCAGAATAGTAAGAGACGGTGGCGGAATCACTCCGGATGTGGATGTTCCTGTCCAGAATTACAGCAGACTCGTATATTCCCTTGTCCTCGGAGGTATTATCGATCAGTATGTGATCGACTATTCACGCAGACATGAAAGCATCCCGGCTGTAGATGACTTCCACTATACAGATGAAGATTTTGAGGATTTCATCAGCTATGCCAAAACGCAGGATTTTGATTACCGCAGCAGCGCAAAGACTCTGTATGACCAGATGAAGAAGGAACTTGAGAAGGATGGTCTTGCAGAAGCGATGAAACCGGAACTTGATGCTCTCGGAAAGGTAATCGAGATGGATAAGGAAAGATTCATCCGTCTTAAGAAGGACGAAATCATACCGTTTATCGAAGAAGAACTGGCGACCCGCTACTGGTTCCAGGAAGCCGGAGTAAAGGTTCGACTTCGTTATGACGATCAACTTAAAAAGGCTCTCGCGAAATGACGCAAGAGCCTTTCTTTTTATTCTTCTCTCCAGATATATACCTTGTCGCTTCGGCGCAGGCGGTTCTCTTCGATAGCGCGGCAGGCCTGTTCGTTACAACCGTCGCCGCATAGACTGAGAGCCTCTTCTCGTGCGCCCGGCACGACATTCTTCCAATCTATGGCGATTGAGCAGTAAGTGCCCTTGTCAGCCGCCTGGACGGGTTTCAGATCGACTCGGATTTCTGGTACAGTGTATTCTACACAACCTGATGTAGGGCCGATGATCAGAATCTTGTCGCCTACGTTGAGCGAGTATGATTCTACAAGAATCTCAGCAACCCCGAGTTTGCCGAACCAGTTGGTGATCTTTCCGCAATATACCTTCTTGCGTGTTGATGTGCTTCCGTATACGTCGCACCACTCGCCCATGCGGGCGCCCTGATAATATCCGTCCCAGAATCCTCTGTTGAATACTTCTGACAGCTCGTCCTTGAACGATGCACCGAGCTCCGGAGTATATGTGCCGTTGCATACTGCGTCAGCTGCGCGACGGTAGCAGGATGCGACCCTCTTCACATATTCTGCAGAGCGGGCACGGCCTTCGATCTTGAAGACAGTCACGCCTGCATCGATGATCTTGTCCATGAATTCGATAGTACAGAGGTCCTTCGGCGACATGATGTATTTGTTGTCGATCTCCAGCTGCATTCCTGTCTCTCTGTCTTCGACCTTATATGCGCGACGGCAGAGCTGGAAGCATGAACCTCTGTTTGCGGAAGCGCCATACTCGTGGAGGCTGAGATAGCATTTTCCTGAGATCGCCATGCAGAGGGCTCCGTGTGCGAACATCTCGATTTCAACAAGACGGCCTGAAGGACCGCAGATCTGGTCTCTGTCGATGACTGCCTTGATCTCCTTTACCTGTCCGAGGTTGAGCTCACGTGCGAGTACGATCACATCAGCGAACTGAGCGTAGAAGCGGAGGGCTTCTGCGTTAGAGATGCTGAGCTGTGTTGAAATGTGTACCTCCACACCGATCTGACGGGCGTAGATGATGGCTGCTATGTCTGAAGCTATCACTGCAGTGATTCCTGCTGCCTTTGCAGCATCAAGGGTGCGCTTCATGTCCTCCATGTCCTCATCGAAGAGGGCGATGTTGAGGGTGAGATATGTCTTTACTCCATATTCGGAGCAGATGCGTACTATTTCAGCGAGGTCGGTCATCTTGAAGTTGTTGGCCGAATGTGAGCGCATGTTCAGTTTCTCGACTCCGAAATATACCGAATCGGCTCCTCCCTGTATTGCGGCATGCAGGCATTCGAAATTGCCCGCAGGCGCCATTATTTCAAGTTTCTTTCTTTCCATTATTTGCGTCTTCCTAAAAGCATGTCTGCATAACGGTGCAGCATTTCCGTTTTGATCTTGCCGAGGTTGAGTCTGTCGACATATTCCATGGCCTGAGAATGAAGCCTCTTGATTTCATGCATCGCTTCCTTGCCCACCTCGAGCTCGTTGTAGATCGTCTTTACAGCTGCGATCTTGGCTTCCTTATCCTCTTCTGTGCCGATCGGCATCGCAAGTGCATCTGCCAGTCTTTCTGTTCCGGCCTTCTCGAGCGCACGGGTAAGCAGCCAGCTCTTCTTGTTGTTCAGGATATCTCCTCCGATAGCCTTTCCGAATACGGCAGGGTCACCATAAGTGTCAAGCCAGTCGTCAGCGATCTGGAATGCAAGTCCGAGATCGTATCCGAATTTATAAAGCAGGTCCGCATCCTCTGCAGATGCACCTGCGATGAGGGCTCCCATCTTTGCCGAACATGCGATGAGCACGGCTGTCTTGAGTCCGATCATCTTGAGGTAGTCCTCCATCGGAACCTGAGGCAGGTCCTCAAAGTCCATGTCGTACTGCTGACCCTCGCAGACCTCAGCTGCAGTCTTTGAGAATAGTTCAAGCACTGCAGGTAAAGCTGATGCCGGAGCTTTTGCTACCATCCTGTAGCTTTCGATCGACATCACGTCTCCGGAAAGTATGGCAGTGTTCTCGTTCCATTTCCTGTAGACGGTCGGTACGCCGCGACGGACTTCCGCCTTGTCCATGATGTCGTCGTGGATGAGTGTGAAGCTGTGGAATACTTCGATCGCAGCAGCCGGGATCAGAATCTCCTCAGAGAATGAATCCTTGTACAGAGCATAGGCTGTCAGACAGAGTCTTGGGCGAATTCTCTTTCCTCCGATTTCGATCATATATCTCAAAGGATCATAGAGACCTGCAGGTTCCTGAGTGAACTTGAGGTTTGAGAACATCTCTTTGAGGGTGGCTTCAATATGCTTTTCCTGTATCATAATGTGATAAGTGCTTTTCTGTATCCCACAAAGGTAATGAAATTTAATTATCTTTGCACATCAAAAATCAACAGAGAATTTATGGTCATCAAGGGAGAAGCAACGGTTGTAAAACATACAGGCAGTCATTACATGCTGTCCATACTTCCTGATTGGGATCTCTTTCCTGCGGTGCTCCGAGGAAAGATCCGACTCAAGGGATCTTCTGCCACCAACCCGGTGGCGGTGGGGGATATCGTGTCCTTTGAGGCTGATGTTCCGGAAGGAGCCGTCGTGTCTGACAATGTGACCTTGGAGAATCCGGCGGTCATAACTGCCGTAAAGCCAAGGAGGAACTATATCATCCGCAAGTCGACCAACCTTTCCCGTCAGACGCATATCATTGCGGCAAATCTTGACAGGGCGTTCATCATCGCGACCATAGATTATCCTGAAATCAAGCTTCCTTTCCTTGACCGAATCCTTGTCACCTGTGAGGTTTATAACATCCCTGTGACCATCGTTCTGAACAAGGTCGACCTGTACAGAGAGTCCCACAAGGAGATGCTTGAGGCCTTTCATGAGATTTACGAAGGAGCCGGCTATACTGTGATGGAGGTGTCTGCACTGACAGGTGAAGGAGTGGATGCTCTCAGAGAAGCATGTAACGGACATGTGTCGCTCTTCTCAGGAGTGTCCGGAGTCGGCAAGTCCTCCCTTATCAAGGCCCTTGACCCGTCTCTCGATCCGAAGGTCGGAGAGATTTCCGAGGTCCACGTCCAGGGAAAGCATACTACAACTTTCTATGAGATGTACAGCCTCGCATCCGGGGGCTTCATCGTTGATACTCCGGGTCTTCGCGGCTTCGGTCTGGTGGACCTCAAGAAGGAGGAGATCGCCCTCTATTTCCCAGAGATGCTTAAGGCTTCTGAGAACTGCCGTTTTGCCCCATGTACCCATACCCATGAGCCAGGCTGCGCCGTAAAGGAGGCAGTTGAGGCAGGGGAGATCAGCTACGACAGATATTCGTCGTATCTGGGTATGCTGGACGAAGAGGGTAAATACAGGTAGGATTGCCGGTCAAGCCGGCAATGACGTTTATGAAACAGATCAACAAGGACATACTGAAACTGGCGATACCTAGTATCCTGGCCAATATAACCGTGCCGTTCGTCGGTATGGTAGACATTGCCGTGGCCGGCCATCTGGATACAAGTGCAGCAGTCATGATCGGAGGCATCGCCATCGGCACCATGCTTTTCGACCTGCTCTACTGGAACTTCGGATTTCTTCGTGTGGGAACAGGAGGACTCGCAGCCCAGGCATATGGCAGGGGAGACCGCCGTGAATGTGCGAGGATATTTGCCCGTGCCCTCGGAATCGCACTTTCGTGCGCATTTCTTCTGATCGCCATACAATGGATATTCGTCAAGGCTGCATTTCTGGTCGTAGACTGTACACCGGAAGTACGTGAGCTGGCTTCCAGATATTTCTTCATCCGCATATGGGCCGCACCTGCCACGCTGAGTCTCATGGCCTTCAAGGGCTGGTTCATCGGTATGCAGGACAGTGTCAGCCCTATGGCGGTTGATCTGGTCGTCAACGGAATGAATGTCCTGATGAGCATCGTCCTTGCCCTCGGAATCGACTTCGGATGTCTGCATTACGACGGAATGGGATTTCCCGGAATCGCAGCAGGAACTGTCGTGGCCCAATACTCGGGACTGCTGACTGCTGCCGGTATAATGCTGTTCAAATATGTACGTACGACCTTCTCCCATCTTGAACCGGACGATCTTAAATCCTTGTTCAGAGGAGGCGAGACAAAGCGTTTCTTTGTCATGAATGCAGACTTGTTTGTACGCTCTCTGTGCTTCATCGCCATATACATCGGCTTTACCGTCATCTCTGCGAGATACGGCGATGTGCTTCTTGCGGTCAGCTCGATCATGATGAAGCTGTTGATGATATTCTCATATTTCACAGATGGATTCGCTTATGCAGGTGAGGCTTTGACCGGCCGTCATATAGGTGCGAAGGACGGAGTGATGGTCCGTCAGACTGTGAAATGGACTTTTCTCTGGAGTATGGGCATCGCGTTGATATTCATGCTTATATATCATTTTGCCGGTGTGCCGATGCTGAAGATGATGACTTCCGATCAGACAGTGGTTACTGCGGCTCAGGGGTATCTTCCGTGGCTTCTGCTTATGCCGATAATCGGATGCGCAGCCTTTACTTGGGACGGCATCTACATCGGTGCGACAGCTTCGAAGGATATCCGCAACTCGATGCTTTGGGCTGTGGTCGGATTCTTCCTCGTATGGGGAGCCGGCATGATATTGCTTCAGCTCCTCGGCTCCGCTGCTTCCGAAACTTATGGCAGGACAGCCATGCATATCCTGATGGCGGCATATTTTGCCCATCTTCTTGCGAGGACTCTTTACCTGTCCCTCCGTTACAAATCTGTCATCCTTTCTACCCTGTCATCCTGATCTTCATGTCATCCTGAGCGAAGCGAAGGATCTCCAACAGCAAAATTTATTATATTTGCATGATTTGAAAACAAGCCATGAGTCTATATTCATTTCTCAGAATAAGCAAGCCTTCCGCGGAGCAGGTTGCTCCCGATAAGGTGGACAGTACATATAGGAGTCTCAGAAACAGGACATTCTGGGGTGCTACTGTTGCATATAGCCTTTACTATGTCTGCAGGATGAGTCTGAGCGTGGTAAAGCAGCCGCTGATCGATGAAGGCGTATTGTCTGCAGGTGAGCTTGGCCTGATAGGATCTGCCCTGCTCTTCGTCTATGCGGTCGGAAAGTTCCTTAACGGATTCATAGCTGATTACTGCAACATAAAGAGATTCATGGCAATCGGACTTTTCGTCTCCGCTCTGATCAATCTTCTTCTTGGCGTCCTGGGTATGGTACATGAATTCATGCACCTTTCCACGGCAGTGATATTCTTCTCATTTGCGATATTGTGGGGCCTGAACGGTTGGATGCAGTCCATGGGTTCGCCTCCGGGAGTCATCTGTCTTTCGAGATGGTTCCCTAAGTCGAAGCGAGGAACATATTACAGCATCTTCAGTTCGACTCCATATGTGGGAGAGTTTCTCTCATTCATCATAACAGGACTCATTGTAGGTGCCATAGGCTGGAAGGCGGGCTTCATCGTTGCTGCGATCGCCGGACTCGTGGGCTCTCTGGTCATATTGTGGATGGTGTCGGATACTCCTGAAAGCAAGGGACTTCCGTCTGTTCAGAAACTTACAGGCGAGGATGTGACCAAGCATGATGTGATGCCTACCAGGGAACTTCAGAAATATGTCCTCAAGCACCCTGCAATCTGGATAATTGCCCTTTCAAGCGCATTCATATACATCACGAAGTATGCGATAACTGGCTGGGGCGTGCTCTTCCTTCAGAAGGAAAAAGGCTTCCCGATAGAGGAGGCAACCCAGATCATCGGATTCTATGCCGCTGCAGGAATGGTGGGTACTGTGTGTGCCGGATGGTTGTCTGACAAGGTGTTCAGAAGTGACAGGGTAAAGCCGGCGGTACTGGCCGGCGTGCTGAGCTTCATCTCTCTTGCCCTCTTCCTCTTTACAGAGACTGGATACATGATGCATGTGCTTTATGTGTCTGTCTTCAGTCTTGCGATCGGTGTGCTCTACTGTATTGTGGCTGGTCTGATGGCAATCGATATCGTGCCTCGAAAGGCTACAGGAGCAGCCCTTGGAGTTGTGGGTATCTCAAGTTATGTCGCAGCCGGTCTTCAGGACATCACAAGCGGTTATCTGATACAATTCAACACCACCCAGGTGGATGGTGTCGACATTTATGATTTCGGACCTGTTTCGTGGTTCTGGCTCGCCGCTGCCCTTGTTTCATTCATTCTTCCTGTCCTCAACTGGAAGAAGATGAAGAAACGCTAGTCTAGCGCTCCAGCCATTCAAGAAAATCGTCTACGCGGGATCGGCTTACTGTCATCTCGAATGGTGCATCAGGCGTAGAAATGATCTTAAGTCTGCTTCCGGACTGCTTTATTATGCTTTTGATTGCATTTATGGAGATGATGCAGCTGCGTGATATTCTGAAGAATTTATCAGAATCCAGCTCTTCTATCATCACATCCAGTGATGAGTCGATTATGTATTTTTCCCCGTCAAATGTGATCAGCCAGTTTGTCTTTTCTTCAGAATAGACATAAGCGACCTTATCTGTGTTGACCGGTATGATTCTGTCATTGAAGCGGATGATATATCTCTCCTTGTATTCCTTCTGGACAGTATGTCCACCTTCCATTGCCTGCAATAAAGACCTGATGTCTATTGAATTTTCGTTGGTACGGCAACGTGCGACAGCCCTTTTCAATGCTGAGAGATCAATAGGCTTGAGAAGGTAATCGATGCTTCCGGCCTCGAAGGCTTTGATGGCATAACTATCATAAGCGGTCGTCATGATCACTTTGGACTTAATGTCGTGTTGGCGGAATATCTCAAAGCATTCTCCATCAGAAAGCTCGACATCCATAAAGATGATATCTGCGTGATTTCCCGGAGTCTTCAGCCATTCCACAGTGTTTTTTACGGATCCTGAAGTCCCCGCGATCTCCATGTCGGGGAAGTTCTGTGTAATAGTTCTGATCAGACTCTTCTGAGCCATGATTTCATCTTCCACTATCAGTACTTTCATAGTCATGATTTATAACAATGGTAAGGTTACACTATAATCTGTTTCTGTCTTTTCTATATCAATGGCTTTGCCAGACATGTCCATATACAGCTGTCTGATATATTTCTGACCAAGTCCGGTAGATGCGCTCCGTGTTACTTTGGGTACAATGTTGTTGCTGATGCGGACATGGTCGTCGATTGATTCTATTCTGATGATCAGAGGGTTGTCTGCACTTACTGCATTGTGTTTGGTCACATTTTCTATAAGCAGCTGAATGGAACAAGGAGGAACAAGACGTTTCATGCTTTCTTCTGAAACGTTGATGATCACCTCAAATCCTTCCGGGAAACGGACCTTCAGCAGATCTGTATATAGACCCACGAATACAAGTTCGTCTCTTAATGAGACGACATCCTCATCTTCGCTCTTGATCATGTATCTGTATATGCTTGCGAGCTTGTGGGTATAAGTGCTTGCCTGTTCTGACTTTTCTTCACATATGAGGCAGTCCAGGATGTTGAGGGAGTTGAACAGGAAGTGTGGGTTGACCTGTCTCTTCAGTTTAAGATATCTGTATTGAGCCATGCTTGCCCTTTCCTTTTCTCTCTGCATCTGAATGCGGGTCGTGACTGCGTAGTTTATCATGTAGATGATGCAGTACATGGTGATCTGAACAAACATGGAGATAAAGAACATCAGCATGAAATTCTGATCATCCGGTCCTACAAGGAACGTCTCCAGAAGAGTCGCCAGAATCATGAATGTGGCATAAAGTGCAATTGTACCTGCACGTGATGAAGATTCTCCCCTTGTTGTTATTGTTCTGATAAACAGGATGTTGACGCAAGTGAGGATGATGAGGGAGAAGGAGTTCGTCATCACTTTCCTCACCATGCCGAAGACCAGGTCCTGTTCGAGACCCTTATCAGGAAGTGTCGCGACGATAAGGAGTCTGAGGGCAAATATGCTGGATGCTATAAGCAGGAGCCATTTCATGTATGGCGATGACTTTATGTCCTGGTCATGAATCTCCTTCTGACCGAAAATCTTTGTAACTCCCATGATGCACCATCCGAGAATCTCTGTGGTGATGAAGGTGGAAAGGCTGTGGATGACATATTCGGACCTGATCATTGTCCGCAATGCGTCCGCTCCCAAAGTTCCGAGCAGGAAGCCAAGTATGTTTACGACGATTACTACAATGGCGGTAAACTCCACTTTCAGCCCCTGCCTTATACATATGATGAGTGACATTGCGATTGTCAGCACTGTAAGGAGAAGCTGGTCATCAAAGCCGGCTGAACGGCACCCTAATGCCACCAGGGCGTGAAGGATTGCGAATATATGTATGATCCAAGCCATAAAAGTCAATTCTGTCGTTTTGTTCGTCTCAAAAATCCGACCGTTCATCCGGGTCTTCGGTCAGTTCGTCATTATTATAATATAGGTATAAATGCGAATGATTATTTTCGCATGCTTATGCAATGATAACAAACAATAACAAAAATACGCAAAAAATGCAAAAAACGAAACTTACATTCTGGCAGATGTGGAATATCAGCTTCGGATTCTTCGGAGTTCAGATCGCTTATTCGCTTCAGAGCGCAAACATCAGCCGAATCTTCGCTACATTGGGAGCGGATCCTCACAGCTTGAGCTTCTTCTGGATTCTGCCTCCTCTGATGGGACTTCTCGTGCAGCCTGTCGTCGGAAAATACAGCGACAGGACATGGACCCGTTTCGGAAGACGTATCCCTTATCTCTTCCTTGGATCGCTTATCGCAATCCTTGTGATGTGCATGCTTCCTAATGCAGGAAACTTCGGTCTTGCAGTGAGTGGAGCAATGATCTTCGGACTTATCTCGCTCATGTTCCTCGATACGTCGATCAACGTTGCCATGCAGCCGTTCAAGATGCTCGTAGGAGACATGGTCGGTGAGAATCAGAAGGCTCAGGCCTATTCGATCCAGAGCTTCCTCTGCAATGCGGGCAGCCTTGTCGGATATGTGCTTCCGATCCTTTTCACAATGGTGGGTATCGCCAACATCGCTCCGGAAGGCCAGGTGCCTCCGACAGTGAAGTATGCCTTCTACATCGGAGCGGCAATCCTCATCCTCTGCGTCCTCTTTACTACCATCAAGGTCAAGGAGATGCCTCCGAAGGAGTATGCGGAGTTCCATGGTGTGGATGCAGACAAGCAGGAAGAAAAGGCTCCTGGCATGCTTACTCTTCTGAAGAAGGCTCCGAGCACTTTCTGGACAGTTGGTGTTGTCCAGTTCTTCTGTTGGGCGGCTTTCCTCTACATGTGGACATACACCAACGGTGCAATCGCTGACACCGTATGGAATACAACAGATGTGGCTTCCGAGGGCTATCAGGCTGCAGGAAACTGGGTTGGAGTCCTCTTCGCCGTACAGGCTGTCGGTTCGATGGTATGGGCTCTTCTCATCCCTAAGTTCAGAAGCATCAAGACTGCTTATGTGGTAAGCCTTCTTGTCGGTGCGGCAGGTTTCGCATCTGTATTCTTCATCCATGACCAGTATCTTCTCATCTTCTCATTCCTCCTTATCGGAGCTGCATGGGCTGCGATGCTGGCACTTCCTTTCACCCTCCTCACAAACTCACTTTCCGGCGAGCATATCGGTACATATCTCGGTCTGTTCAACGGTACCATCTGTCTCCCGCAGATCGCTGCTGCTGCATGCGGAGGATTCATCCTCAGTCTTGTAGGCGGTGCACAGGTAAGCATGTTCCTGGTTGCAGGTGTACTCCTGGTACTTGGAGCGGTGGCTGTGCGTTTCGTTAAGACAAAGTAATTGAAACTGAATTCAATAAATATCAACAATAACAATCTACTAACCAAAAAAAGTTCTTATGAATAGAATCAAGACACTATGCGCATCCTTCGTGCTTTCATGCATTATGGGTGTGTCTGTATTTGCCCAGGGCGGATACGAGGTGAAAGGAGTAGTTGTTGACGCAATCGGTCCTGTCATCGGTGCATCTGTCATCGAGCAGGGTACCACAAATGGTGCTTCGACCGGTCTTGACGGCGACTACGTCCTTACAGTTTCTAGTGCTGATGCAATTGTAGAAGTCAGCTGCATCGGTTACGCATCACAGACTTTCGTGGCATCTCAGATGCCTGCAACAGTCACTCTTTCAGAAGATGCTTTGTTCCTCGATGATGTTGTAGTCATCGGTTACGGTACAGTGAAGAAAGGTGATATGACAGGATCTGTCGGAACAGTGAAGGCTGATGAAATCAATAAAGGTATGATCTCTTCACCAGCAGACCTCCTCAAGGGTAAGTCAGCCGGTGTGGTTGTGACTCCAGGTTCCGGCCAGCCAGGTTCAGGTGCAACAATCCGTATCCGTGGCGGTTCGTCACTCAATGCAAACAATGACCCTATGGTTATTGTGGACGGTCTTCCTATCAGCAACGACGGTATCAGCGGAATGGGCGACGCTCTTTCTTCAATCAACCCTAACGACATCGAGTCTTTCTCAGTACTCAAGGATGCTTCTGCAACTGCAATCTACGGTTCGCGTGCTTCTAACGGTGTCATCATCATCACTACAAAGAAGGGTGCCAAGACAGTATCTGAAGTTCCTCAGATCAACTTTGACTTCTCGACATCTGTATCACACGTAAGCAATTATGTGAATGTGATGGATGGAGATGCATATCGTGCATATGTCAAGGATCAGGTGTCTGCAGGCAGAATCAGCGCAGATGCACTTGGATCACTTGGCAATGCCAATACAAACTGGCAGAAGGAAATCTATCAGGTGGCTCCTACATTCGAGGGTAACATCTCTCTTGCAGGACGTGCACAGATGGGAAATGCAGGTGTATTCCCTTGGCGTATTTCTGCAGGCCTCATGTCTCAGGAAGGTGTCCTCAAGACTGACCATATGAACCGTGCGACATGGGCGGCAAACTTCTCACCTTCATTCCTTGACAACCATCTTACTGTCAATGCAAATGTGAAGGGTGTTCTCTCGATGAGTGATTTCGCAAATCAGGGAGCAATCGGAAATGCCATTTCAATGAACCCGACACTTCCGGTTTACGACAACTCTGCCGCAGGTATGAACGGCTATCACATCTGGCGTGATGCAAATAACAACGTCAATACAATGGCCACAAGAAACCCTGTAGCTCTCCTTATGGAGAAGACTGACAAGTCTGAGGCAAACCGTATCATCGGTAATGTTCAGTTTGACTATAAGATCCATGGTTTCGAGGATCTCCGCATAAATGTGAACCTCGGTCTCGACTATGCATCTTCAGCAGGTTATTCAGAACTCCCTGTAGGTGCAGGTGAATCTTGGTATGATACAAGACAGAACGGTTCAGGATATCACAGTGACTATACTTATACACGTGTTGACCAGACTTTCGAGTCTTATATCGCTTACAATAAGGATATCAACAAGCACCATGTAGACGCAATGGCCGGATATTCATGGCAGCGTTTCTTCAATGAAAGCACTTCTGAAGCTTACAAGCTCAGCGACGGCTCTGTTCTCGACGAGTACAAGAACCCTAAGGGTGAACTTTACCTTGTGTCTTTCTTCGGTCGTGCAAACTATTCATATGACAACCGTTATATGGTGACAGCGACTATCCGTCGTGACGGTACATCGCGTTTCTCTAACAACAAGTGGGGTCTCTTCCCTTCTGTTGCACTCGGTTGGAATATTTCAAACGAAGGTTTCCTCAAGGATAGCCAGGTAGTCAATACATTGAAGCTCCGTGCTTCATGGGGACAGACAGGTCAGCAGAATGTCGGTGGTTATTATGACACTCAGGCTACTTATTACAAGAACCAGCTTGGATCATACTACTACTTCGGCGATCAGCTCATCAAGCCTTTGACAGCTCTCGGATACAACGCTGACCTCAAGTGGGAGACAACAACCACATACAACGTGGGTATGGACTTCGGTTTCCTCCATGACAGAATCACTGCAGCTGTTGATGCTTATATCCGTGAGACAACAGATATGATCAACTATATTCCTGTTCCTGCTCTCGGTAACCTCACAAACTACCTCAACACAAACATCGGCAGCATGGTGAACAAGGGTATCGAGTTCGAGTTCAATGCTGTCGCAGTGGATACTAAGGACTGGACATGGTCTATCGGTGCGAACGTTGCTTACAACGATACTGAGATCACAAAGCTGACAGCTTCTTCAAATGACAAGACCGGTGTTCCTACAGGTGGTATCTCAGGTGGTGTAGACTCAAAGATCCAGATGCATCAGGTAGGATATGCTCCTAGCTCATTCTATGTATATCAGCAGGTATATGATCAGCATGGCCGTCCTATTGAAGGCGCATATGTTGACCGCAGCGGTGACGGAAAGATCACAGCTGATGACATGTATTTCTACATGAAGCCGGCTGCCGACTTTACATTCGGTCTCAATACTACACTCAATTATAAGAACTGGACACTTGCTGCTTCAGGTCATGGAAGTACAGGTAACTGGGTATACAACAACGTTGCTTCAAACAACGAGATGATCGGTGACCTCTGGACAAACGGATTCAGTGCAAACCGTCTTTCTTCTGCTATGTGGTCAGACTTTGAGAAGGCTCAGTACCTCTCTGACTACTATGTAAGAGATGCTTCGTTCTTCAAAGTCGACAACATCACTCTCGGATACACATTCCCACAGGTATTCAAGTCTGCAAGCCTTGACCGTGCTATGGGACTGAACATTTTCGCAACAATTCAGAATGTGGCTACATTCACCAAGTATGACGGACTCGATCCTGAGGTATTCGGTGGTATCGACAACAATCTTTACCCACGCCCAAGAACTTATATCCTTGGCGTTAAATTGAACTTCTAATAATTGACGGAAAATATGAAAACATTGAAATATATCATTGGTGCTTTTGTATTTGCAGCGGGATTGACAGCTTGCGTGGGTGATCTTAATGTGACCCCTATCGACCCGTCGATGAACACCGCTGACAAGGCGCTGACAACAGAGAGTGACTTCATCTCATTCCTTGCACAGTGCTATGCTGGATTCACTCACTCCGGATCATATGGTCCTAACGGTGACAACAACATCAAGAATGTGGACGGTGGTTTCAGCCAGTACTATCGTGGACGTTACCATCTCAACGGTCTTACTACAGATGAGGCTGTAGTCGGTTGGAACGATACTGGTCTTCAGGATCTTCATGGAATGTATTGGACTACTTCAAACCAGTTCGTTTCATCGTTCTATTACAGAATTTTCTATCAGATTTCTGCATGCAACGAGTTCCTTCGTCAGCTTGGCAAGACTACTCTTACTCTTGCTGATGCTGCAAAGTGGACTGCCGAGATCCGCACAATCCGTGCTCTTTGCTGGTATGATGCGATCGACATGTTCGGTAACGTTCCTTTCGCAGATGAGACGGCTGCTGTAGGTGCAGTTCTTCCTGAGCAGATTTCACGTGCAGACCTCTTCAACTATATTGAGGCAGAGCTTACAGACGTAATAAACGGCAACGACCTTTTCGAAGTTGGAGAAGCTCCTTACGGAAGAATGGACAAGGGTGCTGCAATCATGATTCTCGCAAAGCTTTATCTCAATGCAGAGGTTTATATCGGCACTGACAAGTATCAGGCATGTGCTGATGTTCTTGCGAAGCTTGATGGTAAATATAAACTTCACAACAACTATCAGGAGCTCTTCCTTGCTGACAATGACAGACTTGTAGGAAAGAACAACGAGATCATCTGGGCTGTACAGCAGGATGGTATCAACACTCAGAGCTACGGTGTTACCAACTACCTTATCTTCGCAGGTACAGGTGATACAATGAACCCTTCAGCACTCGGTATTTCTTCAGGTTGGGGTGGTATCCGTACAACTCCTGAGTTCTATTCTCTCTTCAAGGATGGTGATGCTCGTGAACTCTTCTGGGAGGAAGGTCATCAGGCAGAGATTGAGGATATGTCGAAGTTCAGCCATGGTATGGGCTTCCAGAAGTTCAAGAACATCAAGAGCGACGGTACTCCAGGACAGTCAAACGGTTTCGTAGACACAGACTTCCCTGTATTCCGTTATGCTGATGCCCTCCTCATGCTTGCTGAGTGCGGTCTCAATGGCGCAACTCTCAAGGGTACTTATACAACAGGCCAGGCTGCTTTTGATGCAGTCCGTGAGCGTGCCGGTATGCCAAGCATTGCACTCAACGAGGAAAATCTTCTCGATGAGCGCGGACGTGAGCTTTATCAGGAAGGATGGAGACGTTCTGACCTTATCCGTTTCGGAAAATTCACATCTGGTTACAACTGGGCTTGGAAAGGCGGTATCAAGGAAGGAAAGGAAACAGTTGATGCACATCTTGCTCTTTTCCCTATTCCTGAGTCAGACAAGAACGCAAACTCAAATCTTGTTCAGAACGAAGGATATTAACAGATGATCATTATGAAGAAAATTATTAGATATATGATGGCAGGCGTAGTAGCCCTTATGGCTGCTGCCTGTGTTGAGGAGCCAAGTTTCGTTCAGGTTGATACAGACAGCTTCCTGTCTCCTGTTCTGAATGATTTCACTCCTGAAACTCCTACTCTTACAGAAGCAGATGCTGCAAAGGCTTACGCAACTGTAAAATTCACTCCTGCTGACTATGGAGTGGCTTCTTCTGTGAACTACACTCTTTATGCTTCCCTTTCAGGAACAAACTTCGAGAATGAGAAGCAGGTAGGTATGCCTGTAACTTCTCCTGCTGATGAGATGACAGTTTCTGTACTTGATCTCAACAAGGTTCTCGTTTCACTCAACTGTACACCTGGCGTAGCTGTTGAGCTCGACTTCAGAGTAAAGTCTGAGTGGATGGGTGAGAAGCTTCCTGTAGGCGGTTCTGCTCTCTATTCAAATGCTATAACAGCTTCTGCTACACCATACAGCATGGAGAAGACATACGATCCTGTATGGGTAATCGGTGACTACTGCGGCTGGAGCCACGACAAGACCCTCTTCTTGTGGAATTTCAAGGAGGACGGCAACATCTACACCGGACTCATCGACTTCGGTAAGGATGACGGCAGCGGAAACATCGTATCGGCAGCAGCAAACGGCTGGAAGATTACAGGTAAGGCAGGTTGGTATGACGACTGCAACTGGGGTGAGGCTGTAAAGGCTACAGAGGCAGATGAGCCTGCTTCAATCCAGCTTATCACAGGTGGCGGATCGCAGGATATCATGCGTTATGCAAAGCGTTTCTACGGATTCTCATTCGATAAGTCAAGCCTCACAGTTTCTAAGATCTGCAGCTTCGACCAGATGGGTATCATCGGTCTTAACGGTGACTGGAGCAACGATATCGTGATGGAATACTCAAAGCACAAGCAGCGTTTCTATGCTGACGTTGAGGTTCCTGCCGATACAGAGTTCAAGTTCCGTGTTGATGCTGACTGGGCATTCAATCTTGGTGGTGATCTTGAGAACCTTTCTTCAGGTGGTGCTAACATTGCAATCGCAGCAGGTAACTATCGTATCTACCTTGATATGAACAATGCTGACGCATATGTTGCAACAATCAGCGCTGATGCTTACGGCACTGAGGAAGGCGCAGGCGAAAGCCAGGAGCCAGAAGGACCTGATGCTCCTGTCGTAAACGAAGGCTGGGGTATCGTAGGTACAATCAACGGCTGGGGCGGTGATGGTGCTGATATCGACATGAAGGTCGGAACAGGCTGGTATGTTGCTGCTGGTGTTGAACTTGCTGAGGGCGAGAACATCAAGTTCCGTCTTGATGGCGCTTGGGATGTAAACTTCGGTGGAACATGGACCGTAGGTGAGAAGATTGACCTCTTCCCAGGCGGTGACAACATGGTGACAACTGCAGGTACATTCGACATTTATCTCAACCCTGATATCGCAGCGGCTTATGTTCTTGTTGCCGGTTCAGATGCTCCTGCTGCTCCTGAGACATGGGGTATCGTAGGTACAATCAACGGCTGGGGTGGTAATGACCTCGATCTTGGCATGACACTCGATGCAGAAGGCATGTACTGGGTACGCAAGGGCGTTGCTCTTCCAGACGGTGAGGAAATCAAATTCCGTTTCCAGCATGGTTGGGATGTGAACTTCGGAGGTTCATTTGCTGTAGACGCAGCGATTGAGCTTGCAGCCGGCGGTTCTAACATGAAGACTGTAGAGGGAACTTATGACATCTACCTCGATGCTGACGGTGCGAAGGCATACTTCATGACAGATGGCAAGACTCCTGCAGATGCAGGTGAGGCTGAGGTAGTTATCGTTAACTATACAGACTGCCAGCTGGAACTTGTAGGTTCTGGAGTTGCTGAGCAGGAAGGTGCAGCTGTGGAGACCGTATGGAACTGGGGAAATGCTCTCCTTGCATCCAATGGCGGTAAGCCTGTAAAGGACGAAAATGTATATACATGGACATGGAGCAATGTTGCTCTTACAGCAGATGGCTGGAAGGTTCGTGTTCTGAATGCTGCTGAATCTGGTGGAGTTTCAAACTTTGACCTTGGTGATGGAGCTGTCAATAAGGAGGCATCTCCAAACGCTCAGGAAAGCGCAGATGGCAATATCTATGTTACTGCCGGCAATTACGATGTTGTCGTAGTGATTGATGCTGCTGCCGATAGAAAGACTGTAACAATCTTAGCAGTTGCTGAGTAAATTTCATAAGCCAGCGGCCCCTGACCGGACCGCTGGCTTCCAATAGAAAGACATATGATGAAAAGATTTATTGTTGCATTCATCGTTGCGGCCATCTCCTTTGCGGGATGTAAGCCGGAACTTCAGGGCGATCTCGCTGTAACCCCTGAGATTCTTGAATTTGATGCTGCTGGGGGTACCAGACAGCTGAGCGTGACTTCATCGCTCCCATGGACTCTCGAGGTTCCCGCAGACTGGTGTACCTCTTCCCGTACCGAAGGCGAGCGCTCTGCAAAGGTCAATATCACTGTCGCCAAAAATGAAGGCGATGTCCGTGCAATAGAACTTATATTCACTTCAGCAGGATGCGATCCTGTGAAGGTTACTGTCCGTCAGGCAGAGAAGACTGTGGCTCCGGAATCCGGACTGGATATTGAACACAGCAGACTATCGGAAGGATTTACATTGTCTCCGGAAAATCCGGATGCGGATGCTCCTGCCAAAATTTATTTCAAAGCCGGAAAATCTTCTGCCCTTTATGGATATTCAGGAGAGGTCTATGTCCATATAGGTCTGGCTGACGCCTATGATGAATGGCAGTGTGTGCCTGCAGACTGGAATAAGAATACCGACAAGTGTAGGATGACCAAGGAAGCGGCCGACATATGGTCTATAGAACTCCAGCCGTCTATCCGAGAGTGGTTCAATTCCGGTGAATTGCCTGTCAATGCCATAGCGGTCATCGCAAGAAGTTCAGATGGCAGCAAGAAAGGAATCGAAGCGGATACTTTCCTCCGCGGAATCACAGACACTAAATATCAGGGTGAAGTATTCACTCCGGATCCTGTAGTCAAGGAGACCATGCCGTCAGGGCTTAAGCATGGAATCAATTATAATGGCGACAACAGTGTCACCTTTGTCCTTTATGACAAGGATAAGAACGGAAAGGAACATGAATACTGCTATATAGTCGGTGACTGGAATGCCTGGGAAAGAGTGAGTGAAGGTGCGATGAAATATGATTCTGCTGCAGGATGCTGGTGGATTACTCTTGACGGCTTTGATGCTGATACGGAGTACCGCTTCCAATACCGTCTGGGAACATCTTCTGGCGCTGATGTATTTGTCAGCGATCCATACACAGAGATTGTATACGATCAGTGGAATGACCAGTATATAGACTGGGTTCCGGAATTTCCTGAAGGAGCAAAGGCTTTGATTTCTGCATTCCGCATCAACAGGCCTGAGTACGCATGGAAATACTCGGATTTCAAGGTTGAGGATAAGAACGATCTTGTGATATATGAGATGCATTTCCGTGATTTTACAAAGACTCAGGATATTGCAGGCGCGATGGAAAATCTCGACCATATCGCGAACCTTGGAGTCAATGCCGTACAGCTGATGCCGATCCAGGAGTTTGACAACAACAATAGCTGGGGCTATAACCCTAATCACTGGTTTGCGCTGGACAAATATTACGGTACACGAGAGGAATACAAAGATTTTATCGACGAATGCCACTCAAGAGGACTTGCAGTGATTGTCGATGTGGTATATAATCATGCGACCGGCTCGCATCCATGGACAAAGATGTGGTGGAACGGCAGCGCCACAGCCGCAAATAACCCGTTCTTCAATGTTTCTCCGACCCACCCTTACAACGTATATCATGATATGAATCATGAGAATGCCTTGGTAAAGGAGCATGTAAAGAGAAGTCTGGAGTACCTGCTTACAGAGTACCATGTGGATGGTTTCCGTTTTGACTTGACAAAGGGATTCACCCAGAAGGATACAGGCGGAGATAACGGTAATGTGGAAGAATGGGGACATTATGACGCTGGTCGTGTGGCTATCCTGAAGGGTTATGCGGATCACATCTGGTCTGTCAATGAGGATGCTGTAGTTATCTTTGAGCACCTTGCCGACGATGAGGAGGAACAGGTGCTGGCAGATTATGGAATCCAGCTCTGGAGAAATGTGAATGAGGGATACAGTACTGTCATATCCGGAAGTAGGGGAGATTTCTCAAGAATGTATTCTGACGCTCCGTTCGGAGGTTACGTCGGCTATATGGAAAGCCACGACGAGGAACGTCTCTGCTATGGCTCGGAAGTTGATTTTTCCAATATAAGATGGGCAGTCATCGGAATCGGAAACAAATGGAGCGATGCTGATGACAAGATTATGGAAAAGGATGGCTGGTTCTATGTCGCGAAGAATATAGAGGTAAAGGCAGGAGACCGGTTCAAGATACGTAAGGCCGGAAGTTGGGAGAATGCATACAACTTAGGCGCTGAAGAGAAAAAATGGAATCTTCCTGTAGGACAGAAGTATGAGATGATCTGTGGTGGTTCTTCCGAGGATATGTATGTTGAAGAGTCTGGTACTTATGACATATATTTCTGCCCGGAACTTGAGACCATATGGCTTATGAATGCCGGTGACAGACCGGAAGACCCTGTTATAGAGACACCGGCACCAGAAGATCCTCATGTGCTGGAAATGCGCAGAGCAGCTGCAGATGCAGCATTCTTCCTTACTGTTCCTGGTCCTAAGATGATCTGGCAGTTCGGGGAGATCGGTTATGACTACTCGATCAACCATAACGACCGTACTGGAGAGAAGCCTGTGGTCACTGACGAGTACATGTCAGATCCGGAAAGGAAGAGGTTATATGATACGTACGCTTCGCTTTTGAGGTTCCGTCGCGAGAATCCGCGTTTCTTTGATTCGGATGCAGAGTTTGAATGGACTCCTAAAAAGAGAGTGAAGGAAATCAGATGTACAGTCGATGGCAAGTCGTTCCTGGTTGTAGGTAACTTCGGAAGAGTCGACGCTACCGTGGACCTTCCGGAAGGACAATGGAAGGATTATATGAGCGGCAGCACTATGTCAGATTCAGAAAGCATAAAGCTCAAACGTGGTGAATTCATGCTTTTGACAAGTTTCTAAAAATCGTTATATTTGTAAAAGAACAACAAAACATATCGTATGAACATTAACTTCAACATAGAATACAGGACATCATGGGGCGAGCAGATCGTCCTGTGTGTCGGAGGAAAGCGTTATCCTATGTCATATGTGGCAGAGGGTATCTGGCAGGGAGAGGTAGCACGCCTGAATCCTGCTAAAGTTTCCGAATATGCTTATGAGGTGATACGTGACGGAGTTACTGTCCGAACAGAGTGGAAGAAGCACGTGCTGGTACTTCCTGAAGATACGAAAGCCAAGGTAGTGAATGTATATGACAGATGGATTGACCGTCCTGAAGACGCTCCATTCTATTCTTCAGCGTTCACTGACGCGATCTTCGGAAGAAAGGCCCGGAAGGCATCAACTGCTAAGAAGGAGGCAAATGTAGTCCTTCAGGTGTCTGTTCCGTCTCTTCGTCCGAACGAGGTGCTTGCGCTTGCCGGTAGCTCGAAAGAGTTGAAGGAGTGGACAGAGGTCGTGCCTTTTGATGATGCGCGATTCCCTGTATGGACTCTCACTCTCAATGTCACCTCACCGTTCTCTTACAAGATCCTCATCGCAGACAGAAACACTCTTGAGCCTGTGGCATGGGAGGATGGCGAAAACAGATGGTTCCTGAATGTTCCTGAAAAGGGTGAGGTCACTGTCGAGGCTGATGCACATGTGCGTTTCAGCGGACGTGACTGGAAGGGTGCAGGTACTGCGATTCCTGTATTCTCGCTCCGTACTGAGGACGACTTTGGAGTAGGAGAGTTCTACGACCTCAAGAAGATGGTGGATTGGGCTGCATCTACAGGTCAGAGCATCCTCCAGCTTCTTCCGATCAACGATACCACAATGCTCCATACATGGGAGGATTCGTATCCGTACAACCCGAACTCGACATTTGCTCTTCATCCTCAGTTCCTGAATCTTCCTGCAGTGGGCGTGAAGGTTGATGACGAGTACAAGGCTCTCCAGGCGGAGCTCAACGCTCTTGATCAGATCGATTTCGAGCGTGTGAACAACCTCAAGTTCGAGCTTCTCCGTCAGGCATACAAAAAGACATTCAAGAAACTTTCCGCTACCGGGAAATATCAGGAGTTCATCCAGACCAACAGCTTCTGGCTGATGCCATATGCTGCATTCTGTGTCCTCCGTGACCAGAACGGTACACCTGACTTCACACAGTGGAAAGGTTATGCAAAATACAGCAAGAAGAAGGTTGCAGCATTCTGCGAGGCAAACCGCGAAGATATCGACTTCTGGTGCTTCGTTCAGTACCATCTCGATCTTCAGCTTTCAGAGGTGTGCGCATATGCGCATTCCAAGGGAGTGATCTTCAAGGGTGACCTTCCTATCGGAATCAGCCGTACAAGCGTGGATGCATGGCTTTATCCTGAACTCTTCCATATGGATTCTCAGGCCGGTGCGCCACCTGATGCATTCTCTGCAGACGGTCAGAACTGGGGCTTCCCTACATACAACTGGGAGAAGATGGCAGAGGATGGCTTTGCATGGTGGAAATCACGCCTTGCCAAGATGTCTGAGTATTTCGATGCATTCCGTATCGACCATATCCTCGGATTCTTCCGTATATGGGAGATCCCTATGTGGACTAAGAGCGGTCTCAACGGCTACTTCAATCCTGCACTTCCTTTCCCTGCACATGAGCTTCAGAGCCAGGGATTCGATGTGAACGACTTTGACCTCTTCCTCCAGGACCCACGTCAGGAGGGACATTACCATCCGAAGATCGGTGCACGTGACACTCATTCATACCGTTGTCTCGATGCCTACCGCCGTTCGTCGTTCGACCGTCTCTACGATGATTTCTTCTATCGCCGCAACAATGAGTTCTGGAAGGACAAGGCGATGATGAAGCTTCCTGCACTGCTTGATTCGACAGGAATGCTCGCATGCGGAGAGGACCTTGGAATGATTCCTGCGACAGTACCTCAGGTGATGTCAGACCTCAGAATCCTTTCTCTCGAGATCCAGCGCATGCCGAAGTCTATCCATGACAACTTTGCAAATCCAGCATGGTATCCGTACCTTTCGGTATGTACTACATCGACCCACGACATGAACCCGATCCGTGCATGGTGGGAGGAAGACCGTCAGGTTACTGAGCAGTTCTGGCATGAGATGCTCGGAGGACAGGGTAGTGCTCCTTACATTTGTGAGCCATGGATCTGCCGTCAGATTCTCGACCAGCATCTCTGGTCTCCTGCAATGCTGACAGTGCTTCCGCTTCAGGACTGGCTTTCCATGGATCCTGCGCTCCGTCGTGAGAATCCTAATGTAGAGAGAATCAATGTTCCTGCAAACTCACGTCACTACTGGCGTTACCGTATGCACCTTACTGTCGAGAAACTTGCAGCTGCCGATGAGTTCAATGAAACTCTCACAGACATGATCTCGACAAGCGGCAGAAAATAGCAGTTTGGTCCGAGGATTGCCTTGGAGTCCGTTGATAATTTTGAATAATTATAAAACGGACTTATATGAACAGGTTAATTATTATATGCGTCGCCTTTGCGCTTTCATGTGCAGGCGGCGCTTTTGTTTTCGCCCAAGGCAGCTATAGAGTGGGCGGAACAGTCGTTGATGAAGTCGGACCGGTGATAGGAGCGACTGTCCTTGAGGTCGGCACTTCAAATGGCACGACTACCGATGCTGACGGAAAATATACGCTTATGGTTTCAGACCCTCAGGCGAAGGTTGTAATCAGCTGTGTGGGCTATGTTCCTCAGACCTACCATGCAGGTTCTCTTCCCAGACTGGTCAAACTGGCTGAAGATTCGGAATTTCTGGATGAGATTGTAGTCATCGGTTACGGAACCGTAAAGAAGGATGACCTTACAGGCTCTGTTTCGGCAATCAGAGCAGAGGACCTGAATAGAGGAGCTGTCGTCAATACACAGGATATGCTTAAGGGTAAGGTCGCAGGTCTTCTTGTCACTCCTGGCGATGGCGGTCCGGGCTCCGGGTCACGCATCCGCATCAGAGGTTCAGCATCTCTGAATGCATCCAATGATCCCCTTATCGTCATTGACGGCGTTCCAATCGCTCAGGGAGCAGGTGGCGCCATGTCAAATCCTCTCGATCTTCTGAATCCTAATGACATCGAGTCATTTACTGTCCTGAAGGATGCATCTGCCGCTGCCATCTATGGTTCCAGAGCATCTAACGGTGTAATACTCATCACGACAAAGAAGGGTCTCGGAGGCAAGCCGCAGGTCAATTATACCGGTTTATTCAGTCTCCAGCATGCTTCGAAGAAGGTTCCTGTAATGTCTGCTCAGGAGGTGACGGACTTCTATTCTGAGGTCTTTCCTTCAGGTACTCTGACAGGAGACCGTATCGCGGAACTTGCAGGTAATTCGCAGACAGACTGGCAGGATCTTGTGTTCCGCACTGCGTTCTCGACAGAGCATAACGTCAGCATCCGTGGAAACTATATGGACAGGATGTCTTATAGAGGATCGCTCGCTTACAGCGGCCAGGAGGGCACCCTGAAGGAGTCTCGTTACGACAGAGGTACTCTTGACATGAACCTTTCTCCGAATTTTTTTGACAAGCATCTTACATTGGACTTTAATGCAAAGGCAGTCTATTCACACTCCGACTACACTGACGGTGGAACAGTAGGAAAAGCTGCATTCTTCAACCCTACTGCAGATCCTTTCTGGAGAAACGCTGACGGCGGCATTGACTACACCACCACAAATGGTTACTGGAACTACGGAAACGGCAGGGGAGAGAATTTCAGCCCTAACGCACTGGTCGGCCCGAGTCCGCTTTCAATGCTCTATGACAAGGAAAGCTATGCCGGATCGATTCGATTCATCGGCCGTGTTGCCGCCGATTATAAGGTCCATGGTCTTGAAGACTTGAGCTTCAATGTAAGTGCGTCGCTGGACATGACAGATACAGACTCATACAGCGGAGTCCGTCCGGGCTCATTCCAGGCCTATACGGATACGGAGAATCTCCGTATCGGCCAGCATACGAAGGGTGTCATAATAAGCCGAAGCCAGGTGCTCGAGGCCTATGCTGACTACAAGCATACATGGGGTATCCACAGCCTGGATGCCATGGCCGGATACTCATGGCAGAACAACTGGGCGGGAAACAGATATGTGGACTACTTCAACATCACGAACGAGGTCAAGCTCAATCCTGGAGAAACCGCTGCATCGCGATACACGTGGTCTGAAAGCGAGAACTTTCTGGTGTCATTCTACGGTCGTGTGAACTATTCTGTAGACTCGAAATATGTATTCACCTTCACTGCCCGCGGAGACGGATCCAGCAAGTTTGCGAAGTCGTACAGATGGGGATTCTTCCCTTCAGGAGCATTCGCATGGAACATGAAGAAGGAACCGTTCCTTTCCGATATTGACTATGTGTCGGCCATGAAGCTCCGCCTCTCTGCCGGACTCACCGGACAGCAGGATGGAATCGGCGACTATATCCACCTTTCCCGCTATAATATCTATGTGGATTCGTACCATCAGTACGATATGGGCGGATCGAACTTCATGGGTATGCTCTTCCCGCAGGCATATGACCCGACCATCAGATGGGAGACGACGATGACATGGAACCTCGGCGTCGATTATGGATTCTTCAACGACCGACTCAGCGGAAGCATAGATGCTTACATCCGAAATACGAAGAACCTTCTGAATTCGGTCCAGATGCCGATGGGGGCAAACTTCGGAAACAAACTCATGACCAACATCGGATCCATCCGCAACGAGGGCTTTGAATTCGCGATCAACGGCGTGCCTGTGCAGACTCATGACTGGAGTGTCAATGTCGGCTTCAACGGAACATTCCAGAGCACTGTCTTCACCAAGCTGAACCCTACCGAGGATAAGAACTACTATATCGAGACCGGTACGATTTCCAAGGGAACCGGCGGTTATCTGTGCCGTCAGATGGTCGGCTATGCCCCATATACATATTTTCTCTATCAACAGAAATACGGCTCGGACGGCAGACCTCTGCAGAACGAATTCGCGGATCTCGACGGTGACGGAATGATTACGGAAGGTGACAGATACATGACGGGAAAGAGCGCATCTCCGAAGTTCTATTACGGTATCAATGTGAAGGTTACATATAAGGATTGGGATTTCGGTCTCAACGGACACGGCTCTGCGGGAAACTGGCTCTTCAACGATTTCGCATCTGCCAATTCCACTGCTTCCCTTGACCTGAATTCAGGCGCCCTGCCAAATCAGGCCCTGCTGGTCAGGAAGACAGGATTCATAGCTCCTAACAGCGGTGAACAATGGTATTCGGACTATTTCCTCGAGAATGCATCGTTCTTCAGACTCGACGACATGAATCTGGGCTATACATTCCGAGGTATAGGTCCATGGGAATCCGACATCCGTGTGGGACTGTCTCTGCAGAACGTCTTCGTTCTGACAGGATATTCGGGTATGGATCCTGAATCTGTCTCGGAGAACGGAATCGACAACACCATGTGGCCACGTCCGCGAACCTACTCCCTCCGCTTGAACGTAAACTTCTGATGTCCCCAGTCATCCCCGTCACAACCGTCATCCCCGACCTGATCGGGGAACCATCCCCAACCGTCATCCCCGACCCGATCGGGGACCAAAAACGAATGAACAATGAAACGAATAATATACATCCTGACAGCAGCGGCAATGACCGCCTGCGTCAACGACCTCAATACCCTCCCGCTCAACAATACGGAACCGGTATCAGAATATGTCTACGGCAATTCCGAGCAGGCCTACCTGCAGGGACTGACCCGACTGTACTTCCAGTTCGTGACCAATGACCTTACGGATCTCCAGCAGATGGACGGAGGAGCGTCAGAGATCATCAGAGCCTTCTGGTCAGTCCAGGAGACCACCGCTGATGCGGCGAAATGTTCCTGGGAGAACGACGCCTGGGTCCGTGCCCTGAATACGAACACATGGAATGAGACCCAGAACGATGCGGTCTATGCCGTGTATGTGCGAACCCTCCAGGGAATTTCCTTCGCCAACGAGTATCTGCGTCAGACCACTCCTTCCAGACTCTCTTCCAGGGGTGTTTCAGCGGAGCTCGCAGCTAAGATCGATGGTTTCAGGGCAGAGGCAAGATTCATAAGAGCCTATCTTTACTGGATGGCTCTGGACTGCTTCGGAAGCGTTCCGTTCACAACTGAGAACTCGCCTTTCGGAGGCACATATTTCCCTTCACAGGCTTCCAGGAAGGATATATTCGAGTTCTGCGTAAACGAGCTCGAATATCTCCGTTCTGCAGAAAGTCCGATGCCTGCTGCCCTTGCCCTCTATCCGAGAGCGGACAAGGGATCGGTATCCGGCCTTCTTGCCAGGATGTACCTCAATGCACAGGTCTATACCGGAGTCTCAATGTGGACTGAAGCAAAATCTGTCTGTGAGGACATCTTTTCCATGGGATATTCCCTCTGTCCGGACTACGCCGCGCTTTTCAGGGGAGATAACGGAGAGAATCCTCTGGTACGTTCGGAGATGCTTTGGGCAGTATCGTACAATGCGGAGCTGACCCAGTCATACGGAGGCACATCATACCTTCTGAGTGCAAGTCTTGCTTCCACAGACATCACCGACCAGTCTCGTCCGAACGGTCAGCGTAACGGTTGGGCGGGCCTCCGGGTTCCGTATGAATATGTCTCCAGATATTTCAACGTCAATGGCCAGAATTATGTTACGGGTGCCTACAATGTGGTGGATGCCAGAGGAAGGATGTTCTATATCAAGGGACGTTCCGAGTCCATGGACGGTGCACTGTACTCCTTTATGAACGGATGGTCCTGCCTGAAATTCAATAACATACCATACGGTCAGACAGATCAGGCCTATCTTCCGGTATCAGCGGTGAAGGCCTTTTCTGACGTCGACTTCCCGATGGTCCGCCTGGCTGAGATATATCTTATCTATGCGGAGGCATGCATGAACCTTGGAGTTCCGCAGACCGCCATGCCATATGTAGCCCTTCTTTCGCAGAGGGCCGGAGTCGATCCGCCGGCAGAGATTACCGCTGACTTCCTGGTTGCCGAACGCGCACGAGAACTCATGTGGGAGGCACACCGCCGTACCGACCTGATACGATTCGGGTTGTACAACACCTCGGACTATCTCTGGCCTTATAAAGGCGGTGATACATTCGCCGGTCAGGCCTTTCCTGCCTACAGGAGCATCTTCCCGATTCCTCCGACCGAGCTCTCCGCCAACGACCTTCTCGTCCAGAATCCCGGCTACAGCAGATGATGCCCGCATTCTGTATCTCTTTGAACCTCAGCTCTTTCCAGACTCTGCGTGCTCCCTAGTGGCGGCACGCACTTTCTGTATTATGTCGGATGATGGTGGGTTGCGGAATTCGGGTGTGTGAGTGTTGTTTCGTCGATAAAATCCGACCACTCATCGTAATCAATCGGCAGTTCGTCTTATATATTTATAATATATAAGGCAAAATGATTATATTCGTAAGATTTGTAAGCAATTATGAAAATACGAAATACGGTTATGAAGATATTTAAATTTATTCTGATGGGAACATTAACGGCTGCCGCTCTGGCTTCATGTGCTTCGGAGGGAGCCTATCCTGTACCGGAGACAACACTCGAGGAGTGTGTCTACAACGGAAACAACACAGTATTCTCTGTATGGGCTCCGGATGCTGAGGCCGCTCAGTTGAGGCTTTATCACTCTGCTTCTGATGAGGCTGCCTTCAAGATCGTCAACATGAAGAAGACAAAGGGTGGTCTTTGGACTGCTGTTGTCTCAGAAGATGTGAAGGGTGCATTCTACACATTCCAGGTACAGAAGAACGGCAACTGGCTGGAGGAGACTGCCGGTATTGCGGCAAAGGCTGTCGGTGTGAACGGCATGCGTGGAGCTGTGGTTGACTGGGCTGATACGGATCCTGAAGGTTGGGCAGAAGATGTGAGTCCGGAAATCAAGCCTTCTGACATCATCGTCTATGAGCTTCAGCACAGGGATTTTTCTGTTCATCAGACTTCGGGAATAAGCAACAAGGGAAAGTATCTCGCTCTCACTGAGGAAGGAACTAAGAATCCTGACGGCCTTTCTACCGGTATCGATCACCTCAAGGAATTGGGCGTGACCTATATTCAGCTCCTTCCTTCGACTGACTTTGCGACAATCGACGAGACACGTCTTGAGGATAATCAGTACAACTGGGGATATGAGCCTCTCAACTACAATGCGGTTGAGGGATCGTTCTCGACAGATCCATACAATCCGGTTGCACGTATCAGGGAATTCAAGCAGATGGTACAGTCACTCCACAAGGCAGGCTTCCGAGTGATTCTGGATGTGGTCTACAACCATACCACCAATGCGTCTGTCACAGGTTTCGAGCGTACCATGCCGGGTTACTTCTACCGCATGCGCGAAGACGGCACTTTCTACAACGGTTCGGGCTGCGGCAACGAGACTGCATCTGAGCAGGAGATGTTCCGCAAATACATGATCGAGTCGCTCGAATGGTGGATGAATGAATATCATATCGACGGTTTCCGTTTCGACCTCATGGCCATCCACGACATCGATACGATGAATGAGATCAGCGAGCGTCTGCACGCCATCGATCCGAACGTCGTGATCTACGGCGAAGGATGGGCTGCCGAGTCTCCAGCATATCCTGCAGAAGAAATCGCTCTTAAGGCGAATACATACATGCTTGACAAGGTCGGTGCATTCAGCGACAATATCCGCGACGCAGTGCGCGGCCCGCTCGGATGTGAGAATGCCGGCTTCATGGATGGTGTTGAAGGAAACAAGGCGAATGTCGAGTTCGGTATCGCAGGAGGAGTTGAACATCCTCAGGTGTCAGTGGAGCGTTGGACAAACAATCCTCTCCAGCATGTGAGCTATGTGAGCTGCCACGACGACCACTGTCTGCGTGACCGTCTTGAGGAGGCTGCTGAGGCTACAGAAGCAGAGAGACTGAAGATGGTGAAGCTTGCCCAGACTGCCGTATACACCTCGCAGGGAATTCCGTTCATCTTCAACGGTGAGGAACTTTACCGCCACAAGCAGGGTATAAAGAACAGCTACAACCAGCCGGATTCGATCAATGCGATCGACTGGACATACAAGACAAAGTACAATGATCTTGTCAGGTATTATGCTGAACTTGCCGCCATCCGTCACGCTCATCCTGGCTTCTGCCTTGGAGATGCAGATCTTGTACGTGAGAAACTCCAGTTCATCGAGGTGGATGATCCATGTGTAGTCGCATTCCGCATCAGCGGTCTCGAGGGCATAGACTCGGCGAAGTCTCTTACAGTGCTTCTCAACGGTTCGAAGAAGAATGTGAAGATTGAGATACCTGAGGGTAATTATGTGGTTCTTGCTCAGAACGGTTATGCGGATGCGGACAGCATCGGAGCCTACAGCGGTTCCTACTGCGCAGCCGGAGCTACTTCCGCAACCATCCTTGCTGAAATGTAGATTGCCGGTCAGGCCGGCAATGACGGTTGGTCATCCCCGACAATGACGGTTGGTCATCCCCGACAATGATGTCCGGTCATCCCCGGCAATGATGTCCGGTCATCCCCGACCTGATCGGGGATCTGAAAGAAAAATAAAAACCAAAATATATGAAGAGAATAATTTTTGCTATCTGCGCTGCACTCCTGGCATTGTCATGCACACAGACAACCGCACCGAAGCAGCAGCCTCTTGAAAATTCAGTGGTGTACGAGATGAATGTACGCCAATATACACCGGAAGGCACATTTGCCGCCGCACAGGAAGAACTTCCACGCCTTGCGGAAATGGGTGTGGATATCGTCTGGCTCATGCCGATCTATCCGATCGGAGTGGAGGGACGCAAGGGAACTCTAGGTTCATACTATGCCGTCAGAAACTACTGCGACATCAACCCTGAATTCGGAACTCTTGAGGATTTCGACAACTTTGTCGCAGAGGCTCACAGACTCGGTCTTCGCGTCGTGATCGACTGGGTGGCAAACCATACATCTCCGGATGCAGTGTGGGAGAGCGGAAAGCCTGCAGACTGGTACGAGCGTGATGCTGAAGGAAACACAACCTTTACAGCTGACTGGTCTGATACCGCAAACCTCAACTATGAGAACAAGGACGTGTGGAAGGGAATGCAGGATGCCCTCCGTTTCTGGATGGAGCGTGGCATCGACGGTTTCCGTTGCGACATGGCATGCGAGGTTCCGCTCGAGTTCTGGCAGGAGACTATCGCAGGACTCCGTGCAGACTATCCGCACATGTACTGGCTCGCAGAAGGTGAGGAGCCTATGCTCCATACTCTTTCAGGCTTCAATGCTTCATACTCATGGGAGCTTCATCATATGATGAATTCGATCGCACGCGGCGAGCAGAATGTCGGTGACCTTCTTGCTTATCTTGCAAAGGATGCCGAAAGACATCCTGCAGATGCATTCCGTCTCATGTTTACATCGAACCATGACGAGAATTCATGGGCTGGTACCGAGTTCGAGAGAATGGGTGACGCAGCCAAGGTGATGGCTGTCCTTACCTTTACTCTTCCTGACGGTCAGCCTCTGATCTATACCGGTCAGGAAATGGGATGGAACAAGAGATTCGAATTCTTCGAGAAGGATCACATTCCTGCGTGGGAGAAGAATGAATACTTCGACTTCTACAAGGAACTCATCCAGATCCGTCATGACAATCCTGCTCTCGCAGCAGGTGATAAGGGCGGTAAGTTCGAAGTTGTGTCTGCTGAGGATGACGTGCTTGTGTTTACCCGTACTCTTCCTGAGAACAAGGTCACTGTAAAGGTTGAACTCAAGGCTCCATGGGGCTATGAAATAACAGCTGAATAGGGATTGCCGGTCAAGCCGGCAATGACGTCATCCCCGACTTGATCGGGGATCTAAAATGAAAGACATGAAAAATATATTGACAATAACAGCACTTATGGTGCTTGTAGCCTGCAGCGGCAAACAGACCTTTGATCCTGCGACAGTGGCTGATGCCACTGCTGAGCAGGTGACACGTGTAGAACCTCTTTCATGGTGGACAGGAATGAAGATGCCTCTCCAGATTATGGTGCAGGGTGAGAACATCTCAGACTACACTGTTGCCATCGAAGGCTGCGAAGGAGTATCTGTTGAGAAAGTCAACAAGGCGGACAGTCCCAACTACCTTTTCGTTGACGTGAAGATTGCTGCCGATGCTCAGCCAGGCACTTATTACATCGTGTTCTCAAAGGACGGACAGTCGTTCAAGTATCCTTACGAAATTGCAGCACGAAAGCCCGGCTCTGCAGAGCGTACAAGCTTCACCACCGCTGATATGATCTACCTCATCATGCCGGACCGTTTCGCAAACGGAGATCCTTCAAATGATTCTGTGGAAGGCATGCCGGATAAGGCGGACAGAAGCCAGCCGTTCGGACGTCATGGAGGTGATATCCAGGGTATCATCGACCATCTTGACTATATCAGCGGACTGGGTGCTACTGCCATCTGGTGCACCCCTCTGCTCGAGGATAACCTTCCGGTCACAACATATCATGGATATGCCTGCACGGATTATTATCACATCGATGCACGTTTCGGTGACAATGACCTTTTCAAGGAATATGTGCAGAAGGCTCATGAGAAGGACCTCAAGATAATCATGGATATCGTTCCTAACCATGCCGGATCGGGCCACTGGTGGATGGAAGACGTTCCGTTCGAGGACTGGTACCATGTGTTTGATACATATACCGGATCGAATATCGCATTCTCGACCAATATGGATCCGAATGCATCGAAGAAGGATCTTTATATTCAGGAGAGCGGCTGGTTCGACACTTCGATGGTCGACATGAACCTCGATAACCCATATCTTCTCAAATATTTCCAGCAGTGGGCAATCTGGTGGATAGAATGGGCAGACCTTGACGGATTCCGCGTAGATACCTATCCTTACAATGAGAAGAACCCTATGTCGGAGTGGTGCGCTGCTGTGATGAATGAATATCCGAACTTCAACGTAGTGGGTGAGTGCTGGACAGCATCGATCCCTCAGCTTGCATACTGGCAGGGAGATAATGAGAATAAGGACGGCTTCAACTCGCACCTCAAATCTATCATGGACTTCCCGCTCCATGACGCGATGCGTGCAGGACTCAACGAGGACAACCCTGGTTGGGGAGAGGGAATGACCAGAGTATACGACATTCTTTCGCATGATTTCGTATATCACGACCTTTCGAATATGATGATCTTCCCTGGAAACCACGACACCGCCCGTCTTGGTGATGTCCTTCGCAAGAATCCGGCACGTGTGAAGATTGCGATGGCGATGATGGCGACGATGCGCGGATATCCGCAGATCTTTGCCGGAGATGAGCTCATGTTCGTGTCGAACAATCTTCGAGATATGGGAGATCATGGCGGACTTCGTGTCGATTTCCCAGGCGGATGGGCCGGTGACGAGATGGACCTCTTCTCTGCAGAAGGTCGTGCGGCTGCGACTAAGAATACCGACGGTCTGACAGTTCCGAAGGGACAGGCTGCAGATCTTTACGACTATGTAAGCCACCTGTTCCAGTGGAGAAAGACAAAGGATGTCATCCACAATGGAAAGACAATGCACTTCATTACACGCGACAATACATACGGATATTTCCGTTATGACGAAAATGAAGTTATCTTTGTGTATATCAACAACTCTCTCGAGCCTAAGAACATTCCGTGGTCATATTACAAGGAGATCAATGAGGGACTCAAGGGAGGTGTGAATGTGATGACAGGCGAGCCTTGCGAGGTTTCGGATGCGACTGTCGCTGCGCCTCAGTCGGTGCTTATCGTCGAATATAGAAAATAATTAATAATACAATATGAAAAGAATATTTACTGCAATCACATCAATCCTTCTTCTTGCTTCCTGCACATCAACCAAGCCGGCCGGAGAAGTTACGGATGTAAACAGACTTTCGTCTCCATCAGGCAATATGGAGATGACATTCCAGCTTACAGCGGAAGGAACTCCTCAGTATGCCCTCAATTACGAGGGACAGAAGGTGATTCTTCCTTCAAACCTCGGTTTCGAGCTCAGAGGCGTGCTCAAGGCCCAGCAGCTTGTATACAATGCTGACGGAACAATCTCAAAGGAGGACCGCGAGCCATGCAGCTCATTCTATGACGGCTTCGAGGTCGAGAGTGTAGAGACATCCTCATTCGACGAGACATGGGAGCCTGTATGGGGTGAGGAAGCACAGATCCGCAACAATTATAACGAGCTTCTCGTGAACCTTGTGCAGACATCTACAGATAGAAAGATGGCTATCCGTTTCCGTCTTTATGACGACGGTCTCGGTTTCCGTTATGAGTTCCCATATCAGAAGAACCTCAGCTATTTCGTGATCAAGGAAGAGCTTACTCAGTTCGCTCTCACAGGTGACCATAAGGCATGGTGGGTTCCTGGTGACTATGATACACAGGAGTACAACTATGTAGAGTCTCGTCTCAGCGAGATCAGTGCAAAGATGGAAGCTGCCATCAATCCTAACGATTCGCAGACTCCGTTCTCGATCAACGGTGTACAGACGTCTCTCCAGATGCGTACAGACAAGGGTCTCTACATCAACATCCATGAGGCAGCCCTTATCGATTATCCATGCATGCACCTTGACCTTGATCCTGATACATTCACATTCGTGTCGCATCTTACTCCTGATGCACAGGGTTGGAAGGGCCGCATGCAGACTCCTTGCAACACTCCTTGGAGAACCGTACAGGTGGCTCCAAGCGCAACTGCTCAGCTTGCATCACGCCTTATCCTCAATCTCAACGACCCATGTGCTCTTGAGTCTACAGACTGGATCAAGCCTGTCAAGTATATCGGTGTATGGTGGGAGATGATCTCAGGCAAGGGTTCATGGGCATATACAAACGATTTTGCATCAGTTCAGCTTGGCGTTACAGACTACGCTAAGGCAACTCCAAACGGAACCCACTCAGCTAACAATGAGAATGTACGCCGTTACATCGACTTCGCAGCCGAGCACGGTTTCGATCAGGTGCTTGTAGAAGGTTGGAACGAAGGTTGGGAAGACTGGGCAAACTGCAACAAGGACTATGTCTTTGATTTCGTGACCCCATATCCTGATTTCGATATCGATGCACTTAACAAGTATGCCCACAAGAAGGGCGTGAAGCTCATGATGCACCATGAAAGTTCATCATCAGTGCGCAACTACGAGCGTCACCTCGATCAGGCCCTCGACCTTATGGATAAGTATGGCTATAATTCCATCAAGGGCGGTTATGTAGGAGACATCCTTCCGATCGGAGAACACCACTACAGCCAGTCCCTCATCAATCACTACATGTATGTTGTGAAGAAGGCTGCTGATCATAAGGTGATGATCAATGCACACGAGGCTGTACGTCCTACAGGTGTATGTCGTACATATCCTAACCTTATCGGTAACGAGTCTGCACGTGGTACAGAGTACCAGGCATTCGGTGGCACAATGCCGCACCATGTGACCATCCTTCCGTTCACACGTCTCAACGGAGGCCCTATGGACTATACTCCAGGTATCTTCGTACAGGATCTTGCATCTGTTACAGATGGAAAGAATACATCATGGGTAAACGCTACAATTGCTAATCAGCTTGCACTCTACGTTACGATGTATTCTCCTCTCCAGATGGCAGCAGACCTTCCTGAGCACTATGCGCAGTTCATGGATGCGTTCCAGTTCATCAAGGATGTCGACATCGACTGGATCCAGTCAAGATATCTTCTTGCAGAGCCAGGTGAGTATGTGGTGATCGCTCGTCAGGGCAAGAAGAACGGACAGTGGTTCTGCGGTGGTGTTACAGATGACCACAAGCGTTCGCTTGACATCCCTCTTCAGTTCCTTACTCCAGGCAAGACTTACGAGGCTACAATCTATCGCGATGCTGATGACGCCCATTACAAGGACAATCCTCAGGCATATGTTGTCGAGAAGAGATTCGTGACATTCCACGACTACCTTCCTATGACAATGGCTCCAGGCGGTGGATTCGCAATCAGCTTCGAAGAGGTTAAGTAATCCTTCCCTTGATATAAAAGTAAAGCTCCGAAATTTTTCGGAGCTTTACTTTTATCGTTTCGGAATATCTACGAACTTCTCGCTCTGACCTTTGAGGTGCTCCGAGAAGTAGTCGACGAGTCGCCAGTAGAAGTATTCGTTCATGTCGCCGAAGCTGTGGCGCTGCTGCGGAAGCATGAGCATGTCGAAGCGCTTTCCTGCACGGATAAGTGCATCTACCACGCGTGTGGTGTTGCCTGGATGGACATTGTCGTCGATGTCGCCATGGACAAGGAGAAGATGTCCCTTGAGGTTCTTGGCAATCTCCGGATTGGTCGCGATCTTATATACGAATGTGGTGTCGCCCTTGTCGCTGACAGTCTCCTTGACTCCGTGATGGGTCTCGCTCCACCAGCGGTTGTAGATGTTGTTGTCGTGATTTCCTGCACATGAGACCGCAACCTTGAAGAAGTCAGGATACTGGCAGATCGCTGCTGTACTCATGAATCCGCCGCCCGAATGTCCGTGGATTCCGACCTTGTTGATGTCGATGAACGAGTGGCGGTTAGCGAGCTGCTCGATCGCGTACTTGTGGTCTTCGAGAGGATAGTCTCTCATGTTGCCGTATCCGTAGTTATGGTACCACTTCGATCTGCTCGGATGTCCTCCGCGCTGACCTACAGAGATCACGATGAAACCGGCCTGAGCAAGACGGTCAGTACGTACGCTCATGCGTGTGAACGGATAATATACTGCCTCGACCTGAGGACCCGGATATACGTAATCCACGATCGGATATACCTTTGTCGAATCGAAGTCAAACGGCTTGTACATCACGCCATAAAGGTCTGTGATGCCGTCGGCCGCCTTCACCTTGAATAGTTCAGGGAACTTGTATCCGTTGGCGAAGAGCTGTGAGAAGTCACTCTCCTGGATGTCCATGACCTTGTTGCCGGCATTGTCCAGAAGGACGCACATAGGCACTGTATTGATTCTCGAGTAGTTGTCTACCACGAACTTCGCGTCGTCATCGACCTCCACCTGATGGAAATAATCTCCCTTTGTGATCTGGGTAAGTCCTGTTCCGTCGAGGTTGACCTTGTAAAGGTGCTCGTAGTAAGGGTTCTCGTCAGCGTTCTTTCCGTTGGCAGTGAAATATACCACACGTGCCTTCTCGTCGACCTTGAGGATCTCCTCAACATGCCAAGGACCCTTGGTGATACGGTTCTTGAGATTACCCTTGTCGTCGTAGAGGTAGAGGTGGGCCCATCCGTCGCGTTCGCTCCAGTGGATGAGTTCCTTGCCAGCAGCGAGGACCTTGAGGTCGCGGGTCTCCTGATATGTGTTCATCCTTTCCTCGATTACAGGCACGATGGTGTCCTGGCCGACTGTGTATGAACATACGTCGATTCTGTAGAGGTCACGGCTGCTGCGGGTGAGGAAGAATCTTTCGTTGTCTCCCTGCCATACGGCCGGTCTGTCCTCCATATCTCTCTGCTTCTGCAGGAGCGGCTTTCTTTCGATTCCGAGGGTCTGATCCTTATATGCCGCCGTCATGATCTCCTTGCGGCTGTTGTCCTGCATGTCGAAGATATAGAGGTGCTCCACCGGAGCTTCCTTCTCGCCAGGCATCTGGTATTTGTATGTCTCGAGGGTAGGGCGCGGCTTCGACATCACGTTGATCACCCAAAGATCCTTCACTTCGCGTTCATCTGTGAGGATGGTTGCGAAATGGCGTGAGTCAGGCGACCACACTCCATATACGGCGCGACGCTTTCCATTGAGGAGGGTGTCGGTATTGACCATCTTATGAGGCATGCCATATCCGAAATCCTTTACTCCGTCAGTAGTGAGCTGGATTTCCACGATAGTCGAGTCCTTCTCATCCTTACGCGCCTTCTGATAGTCCTCATAACTCATCTTGTAGAGGTTGAGGTCCTTTGCATAGATGACGGTCTTCTTGTCAGGAGAAACTGATCCCCAACCGAGTCGCTTAGGATCCTTCTCCTTATCCTTGAGATGGGTCAGGGTTCTGGTCGGGTAGTCATATGAAAAATAGAAGACTTCCTTCTCCTTCTTTCCCTTTTCATTCTTTACCTCCTTTGTCGAGGTTACCTCGAATGTGAATGTCTTTCCGTCTTCCTTGGCCTTCAGATTGCGGATGGGGAGATGTCTGGCCTCAAACGGGTCGCGTACGGTCTCTGTAAGCTGAGCTGCGAGTTCATCCCTGTCGAAAAGCGGTGTCTTCACCTTCTTTGACGGGTCCACCACATACCACTGGGTGCCGTCGCTGGTCTTGTATTCATACCAGAAGCAGTTTCCCTTCTGGAACCAGTGCGGATCAACAGTAGTGGAGAACAGCATCGTGTTCAGTTTGTCCTGTGTAAACTTTTCTGCCTGGAGATATTCCGGCAGTCTTTCCTGAGCATGCATCTGCCCTGTGCAGAGACATGACATCGCGAGAAATGTAATCAAGATTCTTTTCATCGGTCTATCCGTTATATGTTAGCGAAGTCAAATGTACGGAAAAATCACAGGATTTCATTATATTTGTGTCCATATGGCAAAGAAGAAGGATTATATTGAGATAAAAGGGGCAAAGGCCCATAATCTGAAAGGAGTGAACCTGTCCATTCCTCGTGACAGTTTTGTTGTCGTTACCGGACTCAGCGGAAGCGGCAAGTCGTCACTTGCCTTCGATACCATCTATGCTGAAGGTCAGCGCAGATATATGGACACGCTTTCCACATATGCCAAGCATTTCATGGGCATATTGGAGAAACCTGACGTGGAGTCGATCGAAGGCCTGAGCCCGATCATCGCGATCGAGCAGAAGACCACCGGCAACAACCCGCGTTCGACAGTCGGAACGATCACGGAAATCTACGACTTCCTCCGTCTTCTTTATGCAAGGGCATCGACAGCCTATTCTCCTCAGACAGGCAAGGCCATGGTCAGATACACGGACGAGCAGATCGTTTCTCTGATAATGGAGAATTATCAGGACAGGAAATGCTACCTTCTTGCTCCGATGGTCAAGGGTCGCAAGGGTCATTACAAGGAGCTCCTCGAGCAGCTCCGCAAGAGAGGCTATACACAGGTCCGCATTGACGGAGATCTTCTCGAACTCAATGAGGTCACCGCGCTTGACAGATACAAGGCTCATTTCATCGAACTGGTAGTCGATCGTCTGAAGCCTTCGCAGAAGGACGAGAAGCGCATCAAGGATTCTGTCATGTCGGCACTGAACTTCGGAAAGGGTTCGCTTGCCGTCATGGATATGGAGACAGAGGCTGTGCATCATTATTCGAAGCATCTGGTATGTCCCGATACCGGTCTCTCGCTCGCAGAGCCGGCGCCACATTCGTTCTCATTCAATTCGCCGCAGGGATACTGCACGCATTGCAAGGGTCTCGGAATAATAGTGGATGTCAACATGGACACCATCATCCCTGACCGTTCGGTATCCATTGCCGAAGGCGGAATCGTACCTCTGGGAAAGATCCGTGAGACGAAGAAGTTCGATGTCATCAGATCCATCGCCCGAAAATATAATTTTTCACTGTATGACCCGATCGATGAACTCCCGGAGGAGGTCGTGTCTCTGATCGTCTTCGGTTCGGACGAGCTGTTCAGGGTCGGAGAGGGCACATCATCAGAGATGGTTTCGTTCTCGGGTATCGTCGGTGACATAAACGAAAAGATAACATGTCCTAAATGCGGCGGTACACGCCTCAACAAGGATACTGCATATTTCAAGATTGACGACAAGACCATCTCTGAGGTTTCTGCAATGGAGATCACTCAGCTGAAGGACTGGCTGTATTCTCTGGACGAGGTGTTCGGAAAGAGGGAAAGCACGATTGCGCGCGACATCCTGAAGGAACTCAAGGACAGGGTGCAGTTCCTTCTGGACGTAGGTCTTGACTATCTGTCCCTGGACCGTGCGACAGCTTCATTGTCAGGCGGAGAGAGCCAGCGAATCAGACTGGCGACGCAGATCGGCTCAAAGCTGGTCAATGTGCTCTACATTCTCGATGAGCCGTCGATCGGTCTCCACCAGAGGGACAACAGAAAGCTCATCGCTTCTCTCAAGAAGCTTCGCGATGAGGGCAATTCAGTGATGGTCGTGGAACATGATGCCGAGACCATGATGGCGGCAGACTGGCTCATCGACGTGGGTCCTGGTGCCGGCGAGGCTGGCGGTCAGATCTGCTACAGCGGACCGCTTGAACTTCAGGAGGACGGGATGTCCGAACATGCAATCATCGGAGAGTCGGTCACTCTGGACTACCTCAACGGCAGGAAGGCGATCGAGGTGCCTTCGGAGCGTCGTGTCGGTAACGGCATGACCCTGGGTCTGCGAGGAGCAAGAGGAAACAATCTGAAGAATGTAGATATAGATTTCCCTCTCGGCATGCTGATCGGTATCAGCGGTGTAAGCGGAAGCGGCAAGTCGTCTCTGATCAACGAGACCCTGATGCCGATCCTGAAGAACAAGTTCTATAATGCGAAACTGCAGCCTCTTCCATATGACAAGATTGTGGGAGTGGAAAACATAGACAAACTGATCGAGATTGACCAGAGTTCGATCGGACGTACCCCGCGAAGCAATCCTGCGACATTCACAGGAGTCTTCAATGACATCCGTAACCTTTTCGAGGCTACACCTGATGCGAAGGTACGTGGATTCAAGGCGGGAAGGTTCTCGTTCAATGTGCCTGGCGGAAGATGCGAGGAGTGCAAGGGTGCCGGAATCAAGGTCATCGAGATGAACTTCCTTCCTTCTGTCAATGTGGTATGCAACGAATGTCGCGGAAAAAGATATAAGAACGACACTTTAGCTGTAAAATATAAGGGAAAGAACATCAACGACGTACTTGAGATGCCGGTAAGCGAAGCGTACGAGTTCTTCTCGAACATTCCGTCCATTGCCCAGAAGCTCAAGGCGATGGTAGATGTAGGCCTGGGTTATGTGACCCTCGGTCAGTCGGCCGTGACACTTTCCGGAGGAGAGAGCCAGCGTATGAAGCTTGCTGCGGAACTCTCGAAAAGAAGTACCGGAAACACATTGTACATCCTTGACGAACCGACCACCGGTCTCCATTTTGACGACATCAAGGTTCTGCTTGATGTGCTTCAGCAGCTGGTCGACCAGGGCAATACGGTCATCGTCATCGAGCATAATCTCGACGTCCTCAAGTCAGTGGACTATATTTTTGATATGGGACCGGAAGGCGGTAAGAAGGGCGGTGTGATTATTGCGGAGGGCACTCCTGAGCAATTGGCTGAAAACCCTGATTCAGTTACAGGACCATTCCTGAAAGAAATACTATAATATCATGGGAACCGTTAAGATTTATTGCGAGAATACAGGTGCTTTTCATGAGGTGCCTGTCGGAACTACATTGAAGGAAGTTTCTGACAAGATCTGTCCTCAGACCGGAGATTCTCTGCCTGTACTCGCTGCTTTGGTGGACAACAAGCTGAAGTCGCTGGATTACAGGAACATCAATCCGCACAACGTAAGGTTTGTTGGCTATGACCACCCGGACGGCCGCCGTACGTACATAAGATCTTTGTGCTTCGTACTCCAGAACGTCGTACGAAAGATGTTCCCGGATAAGGTTCTGGCTATAGATTATTCTCTTCCTAGCGGTCTCTACTGCGAACTGCGCGAACGCAGCACCATGGAAGACGGTCGTCCGAAGGTGTTTTTTCTGACTGACGACGAGATCTGCAGCATTTCCGATGAGATGAGGAAGATGATCCAGGCCGATCTGCCGTTCAGCAAGGCCATGATGGAACTGGACGAGTGCATCAGACTGTTCTCGGCAAATCATCAGCACGAGAAGGTGGACCTGTTCAAGACATCGGGTCGGTTCTATAACAATGTCTATTTTCTTGACGGACAACCGGATACATTCTATGGTCCTCTGGCCGCTTCGACAGGGGTCCTGAAGACCTTCGACATCATCGGATTCAATGACGGCTTCTGTCTTCAGTATCCGATGGACGGCTATCCTGCCAAAGTGCTTCCGATGAAGCGTCAGTCCAAGATTGCGACTGCGTTGGACGAGCACTCAGACTGGTGTTCGGTAATGGGAGTCAGAGGTATAGGAAAGCTTAATGCAAAGGTGCTTTCGGGAGAAATAGTGGACCTTATCAATCTTTCGGAAGCGCTGCATGAAAGAAAGTATGCAGCCATCGCCGACCAGATCTATGCCCGTCGCGGAAGTGTAAGGATTGTCTTTATTGCAGGCCCGTCGAGCAGCGGAAAGACTTCGACATCGAAGAGGCTTGCCATTCAGTGCCGTATCCTCGGCCTGAATCCGAAGGTCATCGAACTTGACAACTACTTTGTAGAGAGAGACCTGACCCCTCGCGACGAAAATGGTGAATATGACTTTGAATGTCTTGGCGCGATGGACCTTAAGCTCCTTGGACAGCAGCTCAACGATCTTCTCGCAGGCAAGGAAGTCGAGATTCCACGCTTCGATTTCAAGGAGGGACGCAAATACTTTGAAGGCAACTTCATGAAACTTGAGGATAAGGACATCCTGATCATGGAGGGTATCCACGCACTTAATCCTGCGATGATTCCGGATGTAGATCCGTCCAAGGTGTTCAGAGTGTATGCTTCAGCACTGACATCCCTGTCAATTGACGAGAACAACAACATTTCGACTTCGGACAACCGCATGCTGCGCCGCATGATCCGAGATAACCGTACTCGTGGAATTGTCCCTGAGGATACGATCATGAGGTGGCAGAGCGTGCGTCGTGGAGAGAACAGAAACATCTTTCCGTTCCAGGAAAATGCGGACGCAGTCTTCAACTCCGCCCATATCTTCGAACTTCCGGTGTTGAAATATTATGCTGAACCGCTGCTCCGCCGAATCTCACCGACTTCTCCGGCTTATGCTGAAGCAAGCCGCATGCTGAAGTTCCTCGGTTACATCGTGGCTCTTTCTCCATCAGAAATCGCCACAATACCTCCGACTTCCATCCTTCGTGAATTCATCGACGGCCAGACGCTTTAGTCCTCGTCAGGCTCGTTGAAAGGAAGAAGGAACGGATTGGTCATGCGCTCGGTCGAAATGTCGCTCGACGGACCGTGGCCAGGAAGCACGCTTGTGTCTCCTTCTGTCATGAGGAGCTTCTCGAAGATGCTCTTCATCATTATGTCATAGTCGCCGCCCGGGTGGTCGGTACGTCCTATCGCGCCGGCAAAAAGAGTGTCTCCTGAAAACAGGACCTTCTCATTGCGCTCAAGGAAGCACAGGCCTCCCTTGGAATGTCCCGGAGTCGCAAGTACATCAAGACGAAGTGAACCGACTTCGATGACATCTCCGTCAGTCACCCATTCTGCCTTGGCCGGGCTGTCTGTGTCTGTGGAAGTCCTGACGATCGGAAATTCATCTGGCATCGGGAATCCGAACTGACTGCAAAGCTGTGTGTTCGTGACCTGGATTGAATACATTTCATTCATGTCCGCATGGACAGGGATTCCGTATGTCCTGGCAAGAGCTGACATTCCGTAGATATGGTCGAAATGGCAGTGCGTCAGGAGGATGCATGCCGGTTCAAGATTCTTGGAACTGATGAATCCTGTCAGTCGGGCCAATTCTGCGTCAGAAGAGCATCCGGGGTCTACGATTGCACATTTTCCGTTTTCGTCCCATGCGAGATAACAGTTTGTCTGGAAACTGTTGAATGTGAAATGTTCTATATGTATCATAAAAAAATCAGTTAAAACATACAAATTTACATTAAAAATTAGTATGTTTGCTAATTAATTGAACTAAAATAGAATAAATATGCATATAGCAATAGCCGGCAATATCGGTAGCGGAAAGACCACACTCACAAAGATGCTTGCCGCTCACTACGGATGGACACCGAAGTTCGAATCGGTGGATTATAATCCTTACCTCGCGGATTTTTATGAGGATATGGAAAGATGGTCATTCAATCTTCAGGTATATTTCCTCAACAAGCGCTTCAAGGATGTGGTGGATATTTCAAAACTGGACGAAGTGATCATCCAGGACCGTACAATCTACGAAGATGCCCGCATATTTGCCCCTAATCTTCACGGAATGGGGCTCATGACCACAAGAGATTTCGAAAACTATTCAGACCTTTTCGATCTCATGATGTCTCTGGTCAACCCGCCTGATCTTCTCATCTACCTCAGAAGCTCGATCCCTAACCTCATCGGTCAGATTCAGAAGAGAGGACGTGAGTATGAGAAGAGTATCCGAATCGATTATATCACCGGACTCAACGAAAGATATGAGAACTGGATCAAGGACTATAAGCACAAGCTTCTCATCCTTGATGTGGACCGTATCAAGTTTGAGAATAATCCTGCAGACTTCCAGGAAGTGGTGGACAAGATCGATGCAGAACTTTTCGGTCTGTTTCCTGACGAATAACACTAAACTTTAAATAATTGATTATGACAGAAAGATTGACAATCATAGACTTCGTCGAGAAGTATGTTGCCAGATATTCGAAGAATCCTTTCCTTTGGGAGAAGAATCTCGATACGAATGTCTGGGAGCCTACGACTTATGAAGAGACATTGGCAAAGGCAAAGCGTATTGCTGCCGGCCTTATGGCGCTTGGCGTTCAGAAGGGCGAGAAGATCTCTTACCTCAGCGAAGGTCGTGACATGTGGGTTATCGGAGAGCTTGGCGTTCTTTACGCAGGTGCGGTGAACGTTCCTCTTTCAATCAAGCTTGAAGAGTCAAATGACCTTGTCTTCAGAGTGAAGCATTCAGATTCGAAGTATATCATAACTTCTAAATTTCAGCTTCCCAAGATCAGGAAGATCCTTCCTGAGTGCCCTATGGTGGAGAAGGTCATCGTCTTTGATGAGGTCGCCGACAAGCAGGAGAATGAGATCTATATCGATGATGTTATCGCAATGGGTGATGAGTTCCTTGCAAAGAACGAGGCAATGTTCGTTCAGAGATACAGGTCGATCGAACCTGATGACTATGCAAACATCAGCTACACTTCAGGTACTACAGCCGATCCTAAGGGAATTCTCCTTACACATAGGAACTATACCGCAAACGTAGAGCAGGCTCACTCTGTAATCGGAGTTGAAGAGAATGACAAGATGCTCATCATCCTTCCGCTTGATCACTGCTTCGCTCATGTTGCCGGTTTCTATACAATGATGTCATATGGCGCATCCATCGGTACAGTTCCTTCAGGAAAGACAGGAAGGGAGGCACTCCGTAACATCCCTACAAGCATCAAGGAACTGAAGCCAAATGTTATGCTTTCTGTCCCTACGCTTGCAAAGAGCTTCAAGAAGAACATCGAGACCACAATCAAGAAGAGTGGTCCTACAGTAGAGAAGCTCTATAATTTCGCACTCAAGAACGCGATTGCCTACAATAAGGAAGGCCATAACAAGGGTACACAGTTCGTGGATATCTTCCGCAAGCCTCTCATGGTTCTTTTTGACAAGATCATCTTCAAGAAAGTGCGTGAAGGTCTCGGCGGCCAGATGAAGTTCTTCGTCGGTGGCGGTGCGCTTCTCGATATCGATCTTCAGAGATACTACTACGCAATCGGAATCCCTATGTATCAGGGCTACGGTCTTTCGGAGGCTACTCCGATCATCTCTGCAAACTCTCCTCAGAAACATATCTTCGGTTCGTCAGGTAAGATCGTCTCTCCAATGGAGATCAAGATTCTCGACGCTGACGGAATCGAGCAGCCGTTCGGTTCGAAGGGTGAGATCTGCATCAAGGGAGAGAACGTGATGGCAGGATATTGGAAGAATCCTAAGGCTACTGCAGATACAGTGGTTGACGGATGGCTCCATACAGGTGATATGGGTTACATGCGTGATGCAGAGATGCTTTATGTTGTAGGCCGATTCAAGTCGCTCCTCATTGCAGCTGACGGTGAGAAGTACTCTCCGGAGGGAATTGAGGAGAACCTCGTTGAAAGTTCCAAGTACATCGACGGTGCTATCCTCCATAACAGCCAGGATCCTTATACTATCGCTCTCATCACTCCTAACAAGGAGGCTCTTAAGGCCTATGCAAAAGAGCAGGGACTTGATCCTGAGACTAGGGAGGCGAAGGAGAAGATGCTTGAGCTTCTCCAGGACGAGGTCAATATGTACCGCAAGGGCGGACGCATGTTCGGTGCTTTCCCTGAGAGATGGCTTCCTGCAGCAGTCTGCGTGCTCCCTGAGCCTTGGACTGAGCAGAACCACTTCCTTAACAGCTCTATGAAGGTTGTACGAGGCAGAGTGGAGGAGGCATACAAGGCCCACATGGACTTCGCTTATACTCCTGAAGGAAAGAATATCGTCAATGAAATGAACATGGCATCGCTCCAGTAATTTTCACGGACGTTTCATATAACAGCCAGCCCCGCGGATCATTCAATCCGCGGGGCTGTCGTTTAATGCATTCTCTTTACGACCTTCTTCCAGTTTATGAGTTCCCAGCATCGGTCCACGAACTCTGCCCTTCTGTTCCTGTAGTCGATGTAGTAGGCATGTTCCCACACGTCGATGGTCATGAGCGGCTTATAACCGTTCCTCATCGGGTTGCCGGCGTTTGGTTCCTGAATGATGAGAAGTTTTCCCTCATCGTTCTGTACCAGCCAGACCCATCCGGATCCGAAAAGTGACAGGGCTGCTTTCTTGAACTGTACCTTGAACTCCTCGACTGATCCGAAGTCCCTTATGATGAATTCCTTCAGCTCATGAGGCATCGGTTTCGGCTCTGGGGAAAGCATGTTGAAGAAGAATGCGTGATTCCAGACCTGTGCGGCATTGTTGAAGATTGGGCCAGTTGCGGTCATGATTACCGATTCCAGCGGCATGTTCTCGTATGGCGTGCCGATTATCAGATCGTTAAGATTATTGATGTAGGTCTGCAGATGTCTGCCATAATGATAATCAATGGTTTCCTGGCTCATCTGTGGCTCCAATGCGTCTGACGCATATGGGAGCGGGGGTAATGTATAGATCATTTTGTGTCTGTTTGTCCGTTCAGACAGACACAAGACAATTTTCAGGCCTGGACCTGTTTTCTTCTAGTGAGTAAAGATGAATCCGAAATAGATGCGAGGTCCCATAGGTCGGTTAAGACCATCATTGTTGATTGCAAGCAACCAGTCAGCCTTGAGAGTAAGGTGAAGAGCCTCTCCTACGGCATATTCTACTCCGACAAAAGGATCTGCCGCAAAGAATGGCTTCTTATTGTATACGGCATTCGTTTCAGGAAGCCAGTCGTGCTTGTTCCCGTCAAATATATAGAATGCGGTTTCCATTCCTCCCCCTACCGTGATGCCTGCATAAGGATAGAACTTGCCGGCCTTCCAGAACCAGTCTGCAAGCGCTCCTGTCCAGAATACCTTGTTGAAACTTCCGTCCTCAATGTCCTTTGAAAGTCCCATGCTTGAGAAGTATCCTTCAAAGCCGGCTCTGAAATGTTTGGTAAGATGGAGCTTCGCGACACCTCCGATACCGAAGGTGATACCGGATGCCTTGTAGTTGTATGGATTGTCGCAGCCGCTCAGATATCCTGTGTGCGCCATCATTCCTCCTGAGAATCCTTTGATGGCTTTTGTCTCATTGTTTCCGGCATGGCCGTTGAATATTGAAAGAATGAGGGCAACTATTGATGTTATTATGTGTCGATTTTTCATAGGAGCGCAAATATAGGAATTTTATTTGTGAATGGTAACGAGGGGTTTATTGTCGGTTTTATGGATTTACCGATTATTTGGTAATAATATTTATATAAAACTTGTCTTTCTGATTTAAATCGTTAACTTTGCATGCAGACATCCGAAAAATTTTTTTTCGTGTCTATTTGTTAAGTTCGTTTTATATACGGCAGGCGTCCTTGGGGAGGGGCGCCTGCTAATTTAAGAGAAAGTGATAATAATCTTATAAAGTGTAGTACAATGGATTCAACTTTTGTAGTAGGTATTGATGTCGGAGGACAGACATCCAAGATAGGTGTTGTTGATGCAGAGGGAACTGTTCTTGCGCAGACAGTTATCCGCACAGATACATATAAAGATATAGGGCCGTATATTTCGGAACTCGCCGATGCTGTGAATCAGGTCATCCGTGAAGCCGGTGTGGAAGGCAAGGTCAGAGGTATCGGAGTCGGTGCTCCAAACGGAAATTATTATACAGGAACAATTGAAAAGGCAGTGAACCTTACCTGGGGAGGAGATGCTGTAGTCCCATTTTCAAAGCTTCTTTCTGAGGCGATGGGTGGTCTTCCGGTAGCTCTTACAAATGATGCCAACGCAGCTGCGGTAGGTGAAATGAAGTATGGTGCCGCAAGAGGAATGAAGAACTTCATAATGATAACCCTCGGTACGGGAGTCGGCTCAGGAATCGTGATCAACGGTGATGTCGTATATGGACACGATGGATTTGCAGGAGAGCTCGGACATGTTACTGCAGTACGTGAGAACGGCCGTCCATGCAATTGCGGAAAGAAAGGTTGCCTTGAGACATATGCTTCCGCTACAGGAGTTTCCCGTACGGCATATGAATGGCTGGAAAAATCAGATGAGCCTTCTGTACTCAGAGGACTTGAAAAGATAGCTTCGAAGGATGTATATGATGCGGCCAGATCAGGAGACAGCCTGGCGCTTAAGATCTTTGATTTTACAGGCGAGATTCTCGGACGCTCGTTTGCGGATTTCATAGCATTCAGTTCTCCTGAAGCAATCGTCCTTTTCGGTGGACTTGCCCGTGCTAAGGAATTCCTTCTTCCTCCTATGGAGAATGCGATGAATGAGAATGTGCTTCCTTTGTGGAGAAACAAAGTCAAGATCGTATTTTCGCAACTTAAGGAATCAGACGCCGCCATTCTGGGCGCATCTGCTCTTGCATGGGAACTTTAACGTCATATTCTCAGTGATTTATGGGCCTCGTTCCGGATTTTTTCGGAACGAGGCCTGTTTGCATCATAATATTGCTGATTGAAATATTTAATTTTGATATAAGGAAATTAATTCACACCTTTGCATGTTGCCGTCAGACCGCCTGTTTGAAAGCGGGACAGTCTGATACTTAATGGTACAAAATGAAAATATCAATATTTATGTTTAATAACTAAAAGTCTAACCAGATGAAAAAAATCAAATTGTTTTTTCTGGCTATGGCAATGCTTGTGTCGTCACTGGCCTTTGGTCAGAATCTGACGGTTACAGGTGTTGTCAAAGATTCTTCCACTGGCGAGGGTGTGCCTTTTGCATCCCTTCAGATCAAGGGAACGATGACAGGAACCAGTTCTGACATGGATGGTTACTACACCATCTCGGTTCCTGCAGACGGAGTCCTTATCTTCTCGTCTGTGGGATATGTAACATTGGAAGTTCCGGTCGCGGGTAAGGCCCAGCATGACATCATGCTGTCTCCCGACACTGAAGCTATCGAAGAGACTATCGTAGTTGCCTTCGGTACTGCAACTAAAGAATCATTTACAGGTTCTGCAACAGTGATCAAATCTGACGATATCGCAAAGATCCAGACATCAGACGCTACCCGCGCTCTCGAGGGAATGGTTGCCGGTGTACAGATGACTACAGTTTCAGGATCTCTCGGATCAAAGCCTTCAATTCAGATCCGTGGTGTCGGTTCCATCAATGCAGGAACATCTCCTCTTTATGTGATCGACGGTATTCCTTACGGTTCTGACTTCGATATGAACAACCTCAACCCTTCCGACATCGAGTCGATGACAGTCCTCAAGGATGCTGCGTCAAATGCTCTTTACGGTGCCCGTGGTGCAAATGGTGTGATCATGATCACAACCAAGAAGGCGAAGCATGGTGATGCGGTTGTATCAGTTGATGCAAAATGGGGATTGAATACCAAGGCGTTGAGAAACTACGATTACATCACAGAGCCAGGACAGTACTATGAAATGTATTATTCAGCCCTCAAGATGGCGAACATCAAGGGCGGTATGAGCGAATACAATGCACATATTGCTGCCAACCAGACCATGCTCGGTGACGTAAACAACGGAGGTCTCGGCTATCTCGTATATTCATATCCTGAGGGACAGGCCTTCATCGGTATGAACGGAAAGCTCAATCCTAATGCAACACTCGGCCGTTATGTAGATTATGGCGAAGAGGGACGTTGGCTCCAGCCGGATAACTGGCTTGACGCAGCCTACAGAAACTCTATGAGACAGGAGTATAACCTCAGCGTTTCAGGTTCTACAGGTAAGGCTTCCATCCTTGCATCATTCGGTTACCTCGATGACCAGGCGATCATCAACAACTCAGACATGACCCGTTTCACTGCACGTCTCCGCGCAGACTATCAGGCAAAGGACTGGCTCAAGATCGGTGCCAATGTCGGATTCACAGATATGCGCATGAGCAACGGTAACTCTTCTGAGGGTGTGTCGGGTGCAACTACAAACATCTTCGAGGTTGCAAATCAGATCGCTCCTATCTATCCTCTCTTTGTGAGAGACGGTATGGGACGAATCATGGTCGACAAATACGGTTATCAGGTATATGACTACGGTAAGGGAGAGAACGGTGGCGCTACACGTCCATACCTTGGAAACTCAAATGCGGTTCAGGGTTCACTCCTCGACTCGAATACATCGATGAGCAACGCATTCAACGGAACATCTTTCGCTGAAATCAAGTTCCTCAAGGACTTCACATTCACATTCAATGCAGGTTTCGGTATCGATGAGACACGTTCGACATCGATCATGAACAAGTTCTACGGCCAGTATGCAAACATGGGCGGACTTATTTCAAAGGGCCATTCGAAGAGTTATTCGATCAACCTTCAGCAGCTCCTCTCATGGTCACGCACCTTCGCGGGTGTCCACAATGTGAGCGTCCTCCTCGGTCACGAGAACTACAGCAGCTACGGCTATTCTCTCTCTGCATCGAAGAGTCAGATGTTCGACCCTGAAAATGACGAGCTTAACGGTGCTGTTGTAGATGGACAGAGCGCAGGTTCAGCTTCAAGCGAGTATAAGAACGAGGGATTCTTCCTCCGTGCACAGTACGATTTCGCAAACAGAATCTTCGTCAGCGGTTCATTCCGTCGTGATGGTTCAAGCCGTTTCCATCCGGATCACAGATGGGGTAACTTCTGGTCTCTCGGTGGAGGATGGATCCTCGATCAGGAGAGCTGGTTCCCTAAGGTAAGATGGGTCGACATGCTCAAGTTCAAGGCATCTGTCGGTTCTCAGGGTAATGACTCGATCGGTTCAGACCGTTTCGTCAACGTTTCTTCACTCATGAACCAGAACGGTACTCCTTCCCTCAGCCTCGGCTCTGTAGGTAACAAGGAGATCACATGGGAGACAAGAATGAACTTCAATACAGGTTTCGACTTCGAACTCCTCAAGAGACGCATCACAGGTTCGATCGAGTACTTCTACAATACGACAACCAACATGCTCATGTGGTTCACAACTCCTGTGTCTGCATCGAACGGTATCTCTAACGGATATTGGGACAATGTCGGAAACATGAGAAATGCCGGTATCGAGTTCTCGACAAACATCGGTGTAGTGCGCAAGCAGGATCTTTCATGGGATGTATACTTCAACTTCACTCACTATACCAATAAGATCACAAGCCTCCATCCTGACAATATCGGTGATAACCTCGAGGGATATCCTGGATATGCATCAGGTAACAGATATGTCGGCGTAGGTCTTCCGTTCAAGACTTTCTATCTCAGACAGTATGCAGGTGTGGATAGAGAGACAGGTGCCGCGATGTGGTACAAGAACGTGAAGGATGCGAATGGAAATGTGATCGACAAGGTTACTACTACTGAGTACAATGACGCAGACTACTATCTCTGCGGCGACCCGACTCCAGAGCTTTACGGTGGATTCGGAACATCATTCTCATACAAGGGATTTGATTTCGCGGCATCATTCACTTACTCTATCGGAGGTCTTGCATACGATTCAGGTTATGCGACTTACATGACTTCTCCAAGCGCAGGTAAGGAAGGTGGAAACTTCCACAAGGATATGCTCAAGGCATGGACTCCTGAGAACAAGGATACTGATGTCCCTGCATTCTACTACAATGAGCTGTATGCTTCATCGACTTCAGACCGATTCCTTACAGATGCAAGCTATCTGAACTTCCAGAATGCTCAGATCGGTTATACTCTTCCTGCAAGAATTGCACAGAAGGCAAGAGTAAGCAGGATCAGATTCTATGCGGCTTGTGACAACATCGTTTACTGGTCTGCAAGAAGAGGTCTTGACCCAAGACAGAGCCACGACGGAAGTACAAGCAACGTAATGAACTCTCCGGTAAGGACAACTTCAGTCGGTTTTAACATCACATTCTAATCCTCTGTAAAAGATGAAGATAAATATAATAAAGATTTTAAGCCTTGTTTTTATTGGCTTCATGACCTGCAGCTGTCTTGAGGATGCCTTCCAGGAAGGAGGTACAATCACAGACGACCGTCTCGAGCAGATGGATGACGCAACTGTGCTTGAGGCCATGATCAAAGGTATTCCTGCAGCGATGATGTCTGCCAATGCCGGTGGATATGCAGGAACATATGGATATCATGCAGACTTCGGTATTCCTGCAATCCATCTGATGACCGAGCACATGCTTGAGGATATGACCGTAGGTGGAAACCTTGGTTACAGCTGGTTCAACGGCTTCCTTACAAACCTTTCAATGGGTCCTGAGTATGTTACTACCGGATACATCTGGCAGTGCTATTATTCATGGATCGGTGCAGCCAACGATGCAATCGCTATGGCCGGCGAGGTGACTGAGGAGACAGATGCTGCAGTAAAGAACTATCTCGGTCAGGCATATGTATATAGAGCAATGTGCTACCTTGACCTTGCACGTCTTTACGAGCCTAAGCCAAACAGATACCTCAATGCAGATGAAGAGGCTATGGCAGAGGGATGGTCAGTTCCGATCGTGACAGAGGATACAGAAGATGCTGACACAAAGAACAACCCAAGACGCTCAAGAGTGGATATGTACGATTTCATTCTTTCTGATCTTGAGGCTGCAGAGAACCTTCTTGACCCTTCTGTGAATGTATACTCACTTCCTACTCTTTCTGCTGTATACGGCCTTTATGCGCGTGCATATCTTGAGATGGCGGCCGCAGCTGACCACAACAAGCAGTACTACAGAAAGGCTGCAGAGTATGCAGACCTCGCAATCGCTACAAGCGGCAGAACAATCCTGACAAAGGATCAGTGGCATGACCCTATGAACGGTTTCAACAACGGTAATGCAAACAATTCATGGATCTGGGGTCTTACTGCATCAAGCGAGAACCTTGCACCTGTAATATCATCAGTAGCTCATATCTCTGCAGAGGCAATCTGGGCATATGGTATCCTCTCACTCCCAAGCATCAGCAAGGCGACATATGAGATGATTCCTGACAATGACTTCAGAAAGTGGTCATGGCTCGGCGACGACAAGACAACATGGAAGACTGATGCCAACTACAAGTTTGCAGGTTCAGACGAGCCGCTTACAGGTAACGAGGCTTGGGGAATCTTCAATGTTGCAGACTACTTCCTTTATTCAGCTTCACCATATGTGAGCCTCAAGTTCCGTCCTATGGCGGGTGCCTGCATGGATTACACAGCCGGTGGTGCTGCAGACCACATGCTCATGCGAGTTGAGGAGATGTACTTCATCAAGATGGAGGCAGCTCTTTATACAAGCGGACTCGGCACAGCTAAGGAACTTCTCAATGCTTTCATGAAGAACAGATGGAATACTACATCTTCTGCTCAGGCATACGACTGCTCAAGCATTTCTTCAAAGGAGACTTTCATCCGCGAGATGCTTTTCCAGAAGAGAATCGAGTTCTGGGGTGAGGGAATCCTCATCTTTGACTACAAGAGACTTGATCAGGGCCTCATCAGAGGATACAAGGGAACCAACTTCCCAAGCTCTGCAAGATTCAACCTCGACGGCCGTTCACCACAGTGGAACCTCGTGATCCCTAGAACAGAGTATCTCTACAACAAGGGAATCGACGAAAGTATGAACAATCCGGATCCTACCGGCAAACTCCCTGAATGGAAGGAATAATCTAAACGGATAAGATTGATATGAAGACAATATTTAAATATATTCTTGCTGCAGCACTTACACTTTCATTTGCTGCATGTCAGGAGGAACCTTATACTTTTGGCGATCCGGACCTTCTTGAATGCCAGGGACTCTTCTTCCCGCAGGATCAGGCAAGAAGTTATGAGGTGGCTCCTGATGGAAACCATTACCTCACATTTACAGTTGAGAGAAATCCTCAGATGAAGAATTATCTTCCGGAGGCAAATGTTCCTTACGAGCTTATCAGCAGTGAGGAAGGATTCTTTGAACTTGAGGAGGATTACATCTATTTCGATGAGGACCAGTCCAAGACAAACTTCAAGGTATATTTCTCTGACGACTTTGAGACAGGTAAGAAATATACTTGTACCATCAAGGTTACTGACCCTGTTTTCGTTTCAAACTATGGCCTTTCAAGTAACGAGCTTACATTCTCTGTTACAATCGTTGACTGGACATACCTCGGTGAGGGTGAGTGGAGAGATGACTTTGCTTCAAGCTACTTCTATGCAATCGGAGCGACAATCGCAGCTCCTTATCATGAGAAGAAGGTAAAGGTATATGAGCGCGAGGACCTTAAGGGATATTATAAGATCGAAGGTGTATATACTGCAGACTACGTTTCTTACATTGTGGACGGAAACGACAAGAATGCATCAGCATATGCAGACTACTGCCCGGGCACAGACCTTTATATCAATGCGATCGACCCTGACAAGGTGTTCTTCCCTCTCCAGTATGCGTTCACATGTCCGAGCGGACAGTATGGACTCGTATATATCGGATCAGACGTTGAAGAGGCATTCGATGCAGGTTATACAAACTCATACGGTACTTTGAAGGACGGTTCAATCACATTCCCTAAGAACAGCCTTGTTGCATACCTCCCATCTGCAGGTGCTGCATATGTGAACAATGCAGGTAAGCACAGACTCGTGCTTCCTGGTTACAGAGGATATGACTTCTCTCTCGAAGTTAAGGCTGAGCCTTCTGTAAAGGGTGTGATGCCTGTGACATTCACTCTCGGAGCAGACGTGGCTGAGGTCAAGTTTCAGGTGTTCTCCGGTCACGTTTCTGATGCAGAGATGGTGTCTAAGCTTGAGGAAGTGAAGTCTGGAAAGAATGTAGATTCAGTTACAGAGTCTGGAGTATATGAGTTCACTTCAGAGAACACAGGTCTCTATACCTTGATTGCATGCTCATTTGATGAAAACGGCAACTACAAGGAATACACATACATCAAGTTCGGATACGATACAGAAGAAAATCCGAAGGATGTTGATATTCACCTTGGTCTCATCGTTTCTGACAAGTATGCAGGAGCAGGTCTCACAAAGGAGAACGCAATGGAGTTCTATGTATATGGTAAGGACCTTACAGAGGTAAAGGTTGCCATGTACAAGAGCGCACATTATGAGAACTTCCGTGAGGCTATCGAGGCAGAGTTCGATTACTATATCGCACCGCTTGACCGCGAGACCCTCGCACAGGTAAACGGCATCGGACACTCAGGCGTGATCAGTGGTCTTGAGCCAGGTACAGAGTATGTCCTCATCGTATATGCTGACAACGGATACCACAGCGGAGTGTTCACAACTACACAGTTCACTGCAGGTGAGTTCAATCTCATGGGTTCTGAGTTTGGAATCTATGACCTTCCTAACAAGTATCAGCCGACAGACAAGTCAGCTTACTTCAAGGAGTGGCAGGTATGGTCTCTCGACCCATACAGCGCAAAGTCTTTTGCAAGAGAGCACCGCGCTACTGCAGAGATTTCAGAAGCTGATGACCTCATGTTCGACAAGGACGGCAACCCTACTGAGAATCCTGACAAGGCAGATGCAGTATATGACTACATCAAGATCAGCGGAATGCACCCTAATGCGGCCCAGAAGTATGGTCTTACAGACGAGATCCAGCTCGAGTATTACGACGGCTTCGTTTATACCATCATGAGTGAAATGGAACCGGGTGAGTACAACGGAAAGCCTATCTATCCTACAAATGCATATCTGTTCTTTGACGGTAGCGGCCTTACAGCATATCTTGAAAACGGCGCCATGATCGGTGGTTTCGTTACAGAGGAGCAGGATGTGATCGCATTTGTCGGAAACCCTAGAACAACAGCAGGTTCATATGGCTTTACATATGTTGCAATGATGCTCTGCTACTTCAACTCACCGGATTATTCAGGAGAGGCTCCTCTCATCGTTGAGGACGCACATGCATATCCTCTCTTGATCAGCCCGGATTCGAAGTACGCAAGCAGCAACTCTGAAAACGCATCTCTCAAGGCTCCTGCAGCATGCAGCAAGGTGTCTGTAGAACTTCAGAAGCAGCGTACAAACTATGTGGAGACTGAACGCGGATACATCATGTCTACAATTGACAGAGTGAAGAAGATGCCTTACAACTACTTCCAGAACACTCAGGATGTATCAAATCTCTTCTTTGAGATCACGCCTGCGTCTTACTCAATGACAAAGTCAAACTAAAATAGAATATGCATTCCATTTCAATTAAAAGAGCTTCATTGCTCTTGACATTGACGCTTCTTGCAGCTTCTTCCTGTGTGGAGGAGCTGCATGATGCTGTTAATGCACCATCAGTTTCCGGAGCAGTGATGACCAAGGTCATCAATACGCCAGATGATTCTGAGGATGGCGCATTGCTTCTCTGTCTTTCGGAAGAAGCATCTGATGCCTATGCGGCAGGAGACATGTCTCTGCTTGCGGAATTCTCGGAAGAAATAGAGGTCAACTCGCTGAAGCCTGTCTTTACCATTGCACCAGGCAAGGAAGATGTGGCAAGAAAGCACAACCTCCACAGATGGTTCAAAATCAACTTCGAGGGCATGGGCAAGGCTGAGGCTGCTGCACATCTGACAGTATTTTCAGATGTAGTGAAGGTACAGTACAACAAGACTGTAGTTCCTGCCAGCGACCTTCAGTTTACACCTTACACACCTTCACGTGTAGAGTTAAACTCTTCAGATCTGCCGTTCAATGACCCTATGCTTAAGGATCAGTGGCACTACATCAACACAGGAAGGAACTCCGGCTCAGAAACTGCCGTTGAAGGTGGTGACATTGCCGTGAAGGACGCATGGAAGCTTACAGGAGGTGACAGAAGCATCGTCGTAGCTGTAATCGACAGCCCTGTCAAGTATGACCATCCGGATCTTGCCGCAAACATGTGGAAGAACTCAGGAGAGATTCCTGGCAACGGCAAGGACGATGACGGGAACGGTTACATCGACGATATATATGGATGGAACTGCGAAAGAGGCAACGGAAACATCTCTTGGGATGGTTACAAAGCTTCAGGACACGGTACCCATGTTGCAGGTGTTGTAGCCGCTGTCAACGGAAACGGTATCGGAGTGAGCGGTGTTGCCGGCGGTACAGGTAACAACGACGGCGTACGTATCATGACATGTCAGATCTTTGAGAACGGAACATCTTCAAATCTCGATGCTTCGGCAAATGCATTCGTTTATGCGGCAGATAACGGTGCGAGCATAGCTCAGTGTTCTTTCGGTCTTATCGGTGGAGACTACAAGGCCGATGCAGAGTATGCGGAACTTTATGGTGCAGAATATGCCGGCGTGCAGTACTTTCTTGACAAGACGAACAACAACAGTGAAATCCTCGACGGAAACCTCATCATTGCAGCTGCGGGTAATGAGCGCGTCGCACGTTCCAGCTATCCTGCTGCTCTTGAAGATGTCATTTCAGTGACTGCAATCGGTCCTGACTACCTTCCTGCAGTCGGCTATACCAACTATGGCCCGGGATGTAATATTGCGGCTCCAGGAGGAGACTTCTACATCGGTGACATCACAGAAGTATCTGCCAACAGAAGCCGAGTTCTTTCTACCTTCATCAATACCGTGAAGGATGAGAACCTTGGAACTACTGGTCATGACTACGTATACATGCAGGGAACCTCGATGGCTTGTCCTCATGTTTCAGGTGTGGCTGCCCTCGCTCTTTCATATGCAAAGAAGATCGGAAAGAAATTCTCTCGCGAAGAGTTTACAGCCATGATACTTACCTCAGTAAACGACCTTGACGACCTCAACAAGAACTTCATCGACGGTTATAAGAACAAATTCTATATTGAAAATGGAAAATATAACTATGTGGATGTAGGTGCATATAGAGACGGCAAGATGGGAACAGGTGCGATCGACGCATGGAAGCTTCTCATGAATGTGGAAGGTACACCGACCATTCTGACACGTGTTCTTGGAGCGGACGAGAGTGCAAAGAGCTATGACATCACTTCTTACTTCGGTGGTGGCGCTACAGATCTTACATATCTGAGCATAGAGTGTGATGCTGCGACTCGTGCTGCCCTCGGACTTTCTGATGAGAAGTCATCTCTCGAGATCAAGTACGGCAAACTCCGCATAAAGCCTACAAAGGCAGGATCAGGCAAGATTGTAGTCAAGGCTCTTGCAGGATATGATGAAGACGGAACTGCTGACGGCCAGACTCAGACCGGTGCCATGGAGATATCAAGAACAATCTCGATCATGGCAAGAGGCGTGACAAGCAGCAACGGAGGCTGGTTGTAATCATTAAACAAAAGATCAGTATCATGAAGAATATATTGAAACTAATGCTGGCTCTGTCAGTCGTATTCTGTTCTGTGTCTTGCGGCGGCGGAGACAAAGGTCCTCAGGTTGCAGAGAAGATCGTTGCTGAATGGCATCTTGTGAGCATGTCAGGCGTATCTTCAGTCCCACAGGTATATGTGAACTTTGCCCAGGACCTTACATTCGAGCTTTATCAGAAGGTAGGCGAGGGCCGTTACCGCAAATATGACGGAATATATACGGTGACCGGCAATGTTGTTGCCGGAAAGTATTCTGACAACAAGTCATGGGGAAGCGAATATGATGCATCCTTTGAAGGAGAGAACCTTGTACTCACTGCAAAGAACGGTTCCGCTGAGGTATGTACATATGAGAAAAAAGCCCTGTCGGAGACCGACAAGGCTGATGCTATTCTTGTGACCAAGTCCGTTGAGGACGGTCCTAGATTCTTCTAGAGTTTATCCTGCTTGAGGTTTTCGACGTATCTGTCGATCTTCTGCAGTTCTCTTGGAATATTGATGCTCTGAGGGCAGTGTGACATGCACTGGTTGCATCCGATACACCTCGATGCCTGACGGAGCTTTGGAACAGCCCGATCGTAGCTTACCAGATAAGCACGACGGGCTTTTTTGTATCCCTCGTCGTTGACGCTGGCTGCTACCTCTCCGGCATTCACGCACTTGTTGTAGTGCAGAAGGATCGCAGGAATGTCGATTCCATACGGACATGGCATGCAGTACTTGCAGTCATTACATGGGATTGTAGGGTATTTCTGCATGATTTCAGCTGTCTCGTCAAGGAAGGCAAGCTCATCCTCTGTAAGAGGAACAAGCGGTGAATATGTCTTCACATTGTCCTGAAGATGCTCCATATATGTCATGCCGCTGAGTACGCAGAGTACTCCCGGATGTGTTCCTGCAAATCGGAATGCCCATGACGCTACGCTGCTCTGAGGGGCGCGCTCCTTGAGACGGTCTGCCACGTACTGAGGCACCTTTGAAAGACGACCTCCGAGAAGCGGCTCCATGATGACAGACGGAATGTTTCTCTTATCAAGCTCCTGCTGCAGATATTCTGCATCTGCATTGTTTCCGCTTGCATGCCTCCAGTCAACATAGTTCAGCTGGATCTGCACGAAATCCCACTTGTACTTGTCATGATATTCCATCATCTCGTCGAATCCCTGAGGTGTTCCGTGGAACGAGAATCCGAGATTACGGATACGTCCGGCCTTTCTTTCTTCAAGCAGGAAATCCATCATGCCGTTATCGACAAATCTCTGTCTGAACCCGTTGCCGTCTCCGAGTGCATGGAGAAGATAATAGTCAAGATACTCTGTCTGAAGGTTCTCAAGAGACTTTCTGTACATCTCGATGGAATTCTCCCTGCTTGAGTTGCTGAAGTTTGAAAGTTTGGTGGCTATGTAGTAGCTCTCGCGAGGATATCTCTTGAGAGAACGTCCTGTAGCGGCCTCGCTCTGTCCCTGCAGATATACAGGAGCTGTGTCGAAGTAGTTTACTCCATGTTCGATTGCATAATCGATGAGGCGGTCTACATTCTCCTGATCCACAACCTCCCTGCCATTCTCATCCTTTATCATCGGCCAGCGCATACATCCGTATCCGAGGATGCTGACCTTGTCTCCATTGGCCTGTTTTGTCCTGTATGTCATTTCTCCGGCTACGCCGCTCTGGACTGCCGATCCTGAAGCCGCGGCTCCAGAGTTCTTGCATCCGGCAACGATACCAAGTCCGCCGACCGCCATTGCGGCAGTTCCTGCAGTCTTAAGAAACTCTCTTCTGTCTATATTATTCTTTCTCATAGCCTAGATCGTTTTATGTACTTCGTGTCCTTCAACATGTATTGCAGTAAACGGTCTTGCAGGACAGAGATTCTCACATGCTCCGCAACCGATACATCTCTCCTCGTTTACAACAGGTATTCTGAGTGACTTAGGATCATCAGGGTCCTTTCTTACCATTCTGATTGCTCCGGCAGGACAATGTCTTGCACAGTTGCCGCAGCTCACCTCATCAACGTTCACGACGCAGTTGTCAAGACATACGACAGCGTGTCCGATCTGTATCGATGATTTCTCTTCAACTGTAACAGGCCTGATTGCACCTGCAGGGCAGACGTCAGAACACTTTGTACACTCAGGACGGCAATAACCTCTCTCATAAGACATCTCAGGCTGCATGAGGTTCATGAGCGATGTAGATGGCCTGAGGACCTGGTTTGGACATACGCTTACGCAAAGCTGACATGCAGTACAATGCTGTTCGAAATTCCTGATGCTTACCGAGCCTGCAGGCACGAGACGTGTCTGTCTTTCCGGCTTCTGTGCTCCGGAGATTTCAGCAAGACCACCGTCAACCTTCATCTCCTGTGCCTTGGCTGCAACTGCAGTTGTCGCGATTGCTGCAGATACAACGAATGCTCTGCGGCCGCTGTCTGCCGGTTTGTCATTCTTTGCACATTCTGACAAACATTTTCTGCGGGTATAATGAATGGCTCCATCCTTACATGTCTCGATGCAGTCCATACAAGCCACACATCGGCTGTAGTCGATCTGATGCTCCTTCATGTCGATGCATGCGGATTTGCACTGTTTTCCGCAGAGACCGCAGTTGCGGCATTTCTCTGTATCGATCACGGGCGCGAAAATGCTGAACTTGGAAATGAGACCGAGTACAGAACCTACAGGACAGATTGTATTGCACCAAGTTCTTCCGTTCTTCCATGCAAGAACAGCCACCACGACGAATGTCACGACAGCAACTGCGAATGTTGCAATTGATTTTATCCACACTTGAGTGCTGTAGAATGCGTAGCTCTCAGATCTTTCTGCAATCCATGCAAAGAAATTGTTTCCCCACTGATAAAGAGGAGCAAGGAGATTGCTTGCGATTCTTCCGTATGCGCTATATGGTGCGACAAGTGCAACCAATGAATGAAGACCTGCAACAAGAGCGATCACAAACAGAGCGAGAACGCTATATCTGAGCCAGTTCTTTGCAGGAGAATAGCTGAAACGGAATCTGTTCTTCTTCTTTGTCTTTCCATGAATCCATGAGATGATATCCTGCATCACGCCGAGCGGGCAGATGACAGAGCAATATACTCGTCCGAAAAGAAGTGTCAGAACGACGAGTATTGCAACGACGCCGAAATTAAGGGCAAGAAGGGCTGGCAGGAACTGAACCTTCGCCATCCATCCCAGCCATGCATGAATTGTTCCGGTGAAATCCAGGAACAGAAGCGTCACTCCGATAAAGAAGACGGACGCCAGAATGATTCTGATTTTTCGTAGCATGTGGTTTACATTTTATAGGATTGCAAATATAAACAAAAAAGAGCCTTCCTTTACGAAGGCCCCTTTACAAATTGTGTCGCTTTTGATACATCAGGTATCTGCCAAGTATCTTAATCCAGTGTACATACTATGTGAAAGTTGTGTTCATCGTTGATGCTTGTACTGCTCAGGCTGCTGTAGCCCGAATGCCAGTACCAGCATTTCACTAAACTCATCAAAGTACTGCTGCAGGCGTATTCCACATCTGTGTCACCCCCTATGGCTGCCATACAATGATAGAACGTACCTTGATCGCCGCTTTCTTCGCTTCCCCAGTTGTCTTCAATCAGCTTGAGTTCGCCGGCTGCCGGCAGATAGCCCGTCTTTCCGTTAGCAAAAACTGTGTTTGCAGCTATTCTGACTGCAGATATGTCATTCAGTGTTCCTGCATTGTATGCGGCAAGCAAGGTCTTCGTGTTCTTTTCTCCAGAAAAATCTCTTGCCGCTTCTGCAGCCGAAACCTGCAGGACCATGCCGTCAAACTTCTCGATGCCGCCTTGGGTGCTGTCCCAGACTGCATTTCCTTTTTTCGGATGTACTACAAGCGAATGGGTACCGTCGCTGATTGCCACTCCAACAGCTTCGCTTTGCTCCGCGCCCACTCCGATCCATTCTTCCGGTGTGTAGAAACGGTTGTTGGTTCTGAGGATCATGGCTGTATGTGGCGGGAGTTCGCTTGTTCCGGGATATTTTTCCTCTCCTAGCCAGATGTTTGATGAGCTGCTGCTCCAGTCCGCTGCTTCAATAGCTCCCACGCTTGTCAATGCGTCGTCTGTAATGTCTCCCAATGGCTCATCTGAACCTGTCTGATGAATGGAGAAGTTGTAAATTGTGCTGCTGTTGGCTGACAGAGGACAGTCCACATGGTAGTACATTGTCCTTCCTGCCCACTGACATTCCAGCACAAGTGAACTTCCCTCAGCTCCATAACCGTACAGGTAGTGTGGAATGTCATATTTTTCACCATGTCCGATTACCTGGTTCACCTCGCTTATAAGAAAACCATCCATCTGGCTTGATGACCAGACTCCGCCCAGATTGTATGAGGCATTTCCACCTGAGACTTCCGCTGTATTTGCAAGCCAGATACGCTTGAGTGTGAATGCCTGAGATGCGTTTACCTCATTTTTCCAGTTCAGCTTCACGCTGTTCACGATTACACGTGCCGCATATCGTTTCATCTGTACTGTTGCCTGTGCCACATCTTCCTGACTTACTTCCTCAAGCGTGCCATGCATCTGGAATCTTTCTGCAGCCTCATTGCTGAACAGGATATCATCCGGCTTCTGGGAAAGTTCTCCCAAGTTTGCATATGCATCAAATCTGTACGTGAATTCAGTAAGGTTGTTGAACAGGAGCGGTATGTTTATGTCGCCGGTTCTTGTGTGGACAGTCTGATAGAGGGTTTCTTCGTCTGTCGAGCCGTTCTTCTGATATACAAATACCGTGGCTTCTTCAATCACCGATTCTCCTGCTGCAGCTGCCGACGATTTTACGGCATCGTTGGACAGCGATAATGAGAATTCCTTTATGAAATCTTCAGACACTTCAGGTGTTCCTGCCGGAGCCAGATTCTTGTTGCATGCTCCGAGACATATAATTGCTGCGGCGCAAGCCGCGAAAGAATGAATTCTTTTCATTTGAATAAATAAGTAAGATTGGATAATAAAGAAATGCTATGATCGTTCATCAACTTCAGTGATGATGCGTACTTTGTTTGCAACAACCTCATAAAGCTGCTTTTCCGCACCTTCCGTATTGGTGTACCTGAATGTTCTCAGTCGTCCTGTGACATTTACCTGCATTCCTTTTGTCAGAGTGCTGAGATCCGGCATGTCCTTGCCTTCCCATGCTGTGACCTGATGCCATGTGGTCTCGTTTGCAGCTCCGCCATCCCGGGTCTTGTAAAGGTATTCGGTGACCAATGAGAAATTCGCTACCATATTGTCTCCGAAAAAATTTGTGCGTACAGTGCCGATGCGGCCCTGCAGTTCGATCTTGTTGATGTGATCCATAAGATTCTCTTCCTTTTTGATTGTTAATTACTTCTACCCCACATCTTATGCGCATTTGATATGTTGGCCCAAAGTAAGTCAGAATGTACCGATGAATCACAAATTTTCGTTCGGTCCGAATAAATGTTTTTCTGTTTTTTATTGTCTTGCAACTTTCTTTAGCATGCATGGTTTTATTTTATGATGATAAAATTTATTTTGAACTGATTATGATGATAAGAAACAGAAAAAACTTCGATAAGAAACGGAAAAACAGATCTTCAGCCCTTTGAGAATTATCGCTGCCTGCTGATATTTGCCGCATAAAAAGATGTTGACAATGGTGTATAAAAAGTATGAGAGGCATATCCCTGTCTGCCTGGAATGTGGAGATCAGATCAGGTATGGCCGCGCAGACAAGAAGTTCTGTTGTGATGAATGCAGGACAAGGAACTATAATGACAAAGCAAGAAAGAGCAGGGCCTCCAAAAGGCGGGTCATGAATGCCTTGTCACGGAACTATGAGATTCTGGATAATCTGATAAAGGCGGATGTTGATTCCGCAGACATGCTTTCGCTGGCCTCTATGGGATTCATGCCCTCCTTTATGACATCGTTCCGAAAGTGCGGAAAACACGACGAATGCAGCTGTTTTGATATCAGATACATAATGACAGGCACCCGGATATATTCCATATCGAAAATAGAAAACTTTGACTAACTTTGCGGCCCGGTATGGAATTTATTATTAACAGTATATAAATATGAAGAAATTACTTATCGCAGGCGCTGCGCTTGCACTTACAATGGGATGCAATATGAAGAATCCGCTTCTTATGGAGTCCTCTGCACCTTTCGGAGCTCCGCAGTTCGACAAGATCGAAAATGAACACTATCTTCCTGCATTCGAGGCTGCTGTAGCTGAGGCTAAGGCTGAGATCGATGCTATCGTGGCAAACGAGGAAGAGCCTACATTTGAGAATACAATCGAGGCTATGGAGTATGCCGGACGTACACTCAACAATGTTGCCGGTATCTTCTATGCAGTGATGGAGGCACATACAAACGATACTCTCCAGGAGATTGCAGAGCAGATCTCTCCAATGCTTACTGAGTATTCAATGTATGTATCACTCAATCCTGTACTTTTCGAGAAGGTGAAGGCCGTATATGAGAAGAGAAACGAGCTTGGCCTTGAGCAGGACCAGATGACGCTTCTTGAGGATAACTACAAGGGATTCGTACGTGGTGGTGCAAACCTCTCTGATGAGGATAAGGAGCTTTACAGCAAGTGGTCTGAGGAGCTTTCACTCACAACTCTCCAGTTCAGCAAGAACGTACTTGCAGCGACTAACGCATACACCCTTCATATCACTGATGAGGCTGATCTCGCAGGTCTTCCTGAGTTCGTGAGAACTATGGCTGCTGAGACTGCTGCTGAGAAGGGTCTTGAGGGTTGGGCATTCACTCTTGATGCTCCAAGCTACAGCCCGTTCCTCAAGTACAGCGAGAACCGTGAACTCCGCAAGGACATCTGGACAGCTTATAACACAAGAGCTCTCGGTGGCGAGTTCGACAACACTGAGATCGTAAAGAAGATCATTGACCTCAGAATCAAGATTGCAAACATTCTCGGTTATGAGACTTATGCTGACTATGCTCTTGAGTTGAGAATGGCAAAGGACAAGGCTACTGTGAACGAGTTCATCATGAACCTTCTCGAGCCTTCTATGGAGTTTGCAAAGAAGGATGTTGCTGATGTGTTCGCTTACGCCAGGAAGAACGGCTTCGAGGGTAACAGACTCGAGTCTTGGGACTTCAGCTACTGGTCAGAGAAGTATCAGCAGGCAGAGTACTCTCTCAGCGCAGAGGAACTCAAGCCTTATTTCCAGCTTGAGAGCTGCATCGATGCAGTGTTCGGACTTGCAACACGTCTCTATGGCATTTCATTCACAGAGCTCAACAATGTTCCTGTATATCATGAGGATGTGAAGGTATATGAGGTTAAGGATGTTGATGGCAGCCACCTCGCACTCTTCTATGCAGACTTCTTCCCACGCGCAAGCAAGAGAGGCGGTGCATGGATGACTTCATTCCGCGATCAGAGCATCAGAGACGGTGTGGAGTACAGACCTTTCATCACTATCGTATGTAACTTCACAAAGCCTACAGCAGACGCTCCTGCACTCATCACTCACGATGAGCTCACTACTTTCCTCCACGAGTTCGGTCACGCACTTCACGGAATCTTCGCTGAGGGCCGTTATCCGTCACTCACTGGTACAAGCGTAAGCCGCGACTTCGTAGAGCTTCCTTCACAGATCATGGAGAACTGGGCGTTCGAGCCAGAGTATCTCAACTCATTCGCCAAGCACTACCAGACAGGTGAGCCTATCCCTGCAGAGCTTATCGAGAAGATCGTTGCTGCAAAGAACTACCTCGCAGGTTATGCGCAGGTACGTCAGCTTCACTACGGCTACCTCGATATGGCTTGGCATTCTCTTACAGAGCTTCCTTCAGAGGGTACTGTAGAGTTCGAGTCTAAGGTTCTTGCTCCATACGCAGTGATGCCTGCAGTTGAGGGTGCCGCATTCTCCGGTTCATTCTCACACATCTTCTCAGGCGGATACTCGGCAGGATACTACTCATACAAGTGGGCTGAGGTTCTCGAGGCAGATGCATTCTCACTCTTCAAGGAGCAGGGAATCTTCAATACAGAGGTTGCTGCATCGTTCCGCAAGAACATCCTTTCAAAGGGTGGTACTGAGGATGAGGCTGTAATCTACCGCAACTTCCGTGGACACGATCCACAGCCTGAGGCTCTCATGGAGAAGCTCGGTCTCACAAAGTAAATCCGACAAAGCATATAGAAAAAAAGGGATGACGATCAGTCATCCCTTTTTTTCTTTATGCGATTCTGTATTATGCGATCTTGTCGTCAGTCTTAGGCTCCTTGAAGAGGACCATGAAGACAACGGCCACAACGACTGCATATGCTGCGAATGTGTACCATGCTGCGCTCCAGTTCGGTTCAGCCGCGTTATATACGAAATGGTTTACGACAACCTGTGCGCTGAGGGTTCCGATTGTAGCTCCGATGCCGTTTGTCATCAGCATGAAGAGGCCCTGTGCACTGTTCTGGATCTTTGATGTAGTTCTCATGTTTACATAGAGTGAACCTGAGATGTTGAAGAAGTCGAAAGCAACTCCGTATACGATCATTGAAAGAATGAGCATCCATACACCTGAGCCAGGGTCACCTGCACCGAAGAGTCCGAAACGAAGAACCCATGCAAACATAGCGATGAGCATGACCTTCTTGATTCCGAAGAGTCTCATCGAAATAGGAATCAGAAGGATACCGAGAGTCTCTGAAATCTGTGAGATCGAAATGAGGGCGTTTGCATTGCGTGCTCCCCATGTGTCTGCAAATGCGGGAACCTCCTGGAAATGCGAAATGAATGGGTTTGCAAAGCCGTTTGTGATCTGAAGAGCCACTCCGAGGAGCATTGAGAAGATGAAGAAGATCGCCATCTGCTTGTCCTTGAAGAGTGAGAACGCGTTGAGGCCGAAGCGCTCAGCGAGAGTCTGACCTGCACCTGCCTCCTGATTGCAAGGGCACTCTGGGAGAGTGAAGCAGTAAAGAAGCATGGCGATACCGCAGATACCAGATACGATGAACTGGTTGTAAGAGTGCTGATACTGTACACCCTCGCCGTTTGTCATGAAGTTTACAAAGAGCATTGCAAGGATGAATCCTACTGTTCCGAACACTCGGATAGGAGGGAAGTCCTTCACTGTGTCGAATCCGTTCTTCTCAAGAATGTTGAAAGCAACTGAGTTTGAAAGCGCGATTGTCGGCATGTAGAACGCAACACTGAGAGTGTAAAGTCCGAAGAGGATGCCGAAAGAAACTTCGCTTCCTGCTGTCATTCCGTAAAGACCAGCTCCGGCCATTGCAGCTCCGGCGATACCGTGGCAGAGACCGAGGAGCCTCTGAGCAGGAATGAATTTGTCTGCAACGATACCCATGAGGGTCGGCATGAAGATGGATACGATACCCTGCATCGAATAGAAGATGCCGATACGTGTTGCAAGATCCACAGATGCGAGATAGCTTCCCATGGAAGTAAGGTATGAACCCCATACAGCCCATTGGAGGATGTTCATGACAATGAGTCTTGTTCTGATGGATTTATTCATGATTATTTCTGTTTTTATGTTACCGTTTACTGTGTATCACACAAAGATACGAGATTTTGAGTAAAAGTTGTTATCTTTGAGGGTTAAAATGATTTGAATGAAATTCGTAAAGACACATAATGATCCGAATTCCGCTGCAAGATGCGGAGTTATCACTACAGACCACGGCCAGATCGAGACACCGATCTTCATGCCTGTAGGTACCGTAGGTTCGGTAAAGGGAATCTATCACAGAGACCTTAAGGAAGATATCAAGGCTGAAATCATCCTTGGAAACACATATCATCTTTATCTGCGTCCCGGTCTGGATGTACTCAAGGCTGCCGGAGGACTCCATAAGTTCGAGTCTTGGGACAGACCTATCCTTACTGACAGCGGCGGATTCCAGGTCTTTTCATTGAGTCCGATCCGAAAGCTGACTGAGGACGGATGTATCTTCCGTTCACACATCGACGGCTCAAAGCACATCTTCACTCCTGAAAACAACATGGATACACAGCGAATCATCGGAGCCGACATTGTCATGGCTTTCGATGAGTGCTGCCCTGGAGATGCTACATACGATTATGCAAAGAAGTCTCTCGCCCTCACTCAGAGATGGCTTGAGAGATGTCATAAACATTTCAACGAGACAGAGCCTCTCTACGGATATTCGCAGGCACTTTTCCCTATCATCCAGGGATGTGTCTATCCTGACCTCCGCCGTGCTGCAGTAGATCATGCAGCTGCCCTCGACAGAGAAGGTTACGCAATCGGAGGACTTGCAGTGGGCGAGCCGACCGAAAAGATGTACGAGATGCTCGAAGTCGTATGTCCTATTCTTCCTGAAGACAAGCCTCGCTATCTGATGGGAGTGGGAACTCCGGCGAACCTTCTAGAAGGTATCGCAAGGGGAGTGGATATGTTCGACTGCGTGATGCCAACCCGTAACGGCCGTAACGGAATGCTGTTCACATGGGACGGAATCATGAACATGAAGAACAAGAAATGGGCGGACGACTTCTCTCCGCTCGATCCGAAGGGTACATCATTCGTAGACCACGCATATTCAAAGGCATATGTCCGCCATCTTTTCGTCGCTGGAGAAATCTTTGCAGGTCAGATAGCGAGCGAGCACAACCTTGCCTTCTACCTTGACCTCGTGCGCGAAGCACGCAAGCACATCAAGGCAGGAGACTTCAAGGCCTGGAAGGACGAGACAGTCCGCAGGATAACCACTAGACTTTAAATCGAGATGGAGTTCGACCTCAGACCGAAGAAACTTGACGTATATATCGTCACAAAGTTCATAACCACGTTCTTCGTGGCGCTGCTTCTGATCATCGGCATCGTCATCATCTTTGACATCAGCGAGAAGATCGATAACTTTGTGGAGAAGGAAGCACCGCTGCGAGCTATCGTGTTTGACTACTATGTGAACTTTGTGCCGTACTTCATGAACATGTTCAGTCCGCTGTTCGTCTTCATTACGGTCATTTTCTTCACATCCAAGATGGCCGCCGACTCGGAGATTGTCGCCATCCTGTCCTGCGGAGTAAGTTTCCACAGGATGATGGTCCCATACATATTCTCCGCCACTCTTATCGCGATTTTCTCATTGACACTCAATCTGTTCGTCATACCCGACTCCAATAAGGAACGAATAGCCTTCGAGACCAGATACGTCAAGGATAAGACGAAGAACGTCGGCAGGAATGTCCATTATCAGATCGCGCCAGGTGAATTCGCATTTGCCGAGTCGTTCAGTTCATGGAACAACACCGCCTACCGCTTCACGCTTGAAAGAATCGAAGATAACAGACTGATGTCCAAGATTACTGCAGAGACAGCAGTGTATGACACCACAAGAAAGGTATGGCAGCTCAAGAAGTACTTTATCAGAGACTATAACGAGGACTTCACAGACAGAATCAGAAGCGGAAAGCAACTTGATACCACTCTTGCGCTTTCGGTAAACGACTTCTACTGGAATCCGGAATCTGTAGAGACCTACAACTATTTTGAACTCAACGACCTGATCGCACTTCAGAAGATGAGAGGAGACGCGAACGTCAAGTATTCGCTTATCCAGAAGAACAACCGTTTCGCACTTCCGTTCTCAGCCTTCATCCTTACCATCATGGGAGTAGCCCTGTCGTCAAAGAAACGTAGAGGAGGAATCGGATGGAACATAGGTGCGGGTATTGCCCTGGCCTTTACATACATCCTCTTTATGAAGTTCAGTGAGATGTTCGTCTATACAGACACGCTTTCGCCAGCTCTGGCCCTATGGCTGCCGAACATCGTCTTCACGGTCATAGCCGTCGTCCTCTACCGCCTCGCGCCGAAGTAACGGAAATGAGGCTTAAATAAAAGAACAGGCCCTGCAAAAATGCAGGGCCTGTTCTTTTATGTGTTTATAAGGGAATTAGTCTACGAATACGTTCCAACCGAATACATCTTCGATCTCGCCGCGCTGGAGTCCCTTGATGTAGTTGTAGAGGACGAGCGACTTAGGACCGCACTGGCCGTCACCGTATGTGTACACAGTCTCCTCATCAGACTCGAGGAAAGGCTTGTCTACAAGCTTGTGCACCGGAGTGATCACAACTGCTGTACCGCATTCTCCGACCTCGTCGAATGTACTGAGCTCATCTGTATGAACAGGTCTTCTCTCGACCTCCATACCGAGGTGTGCCGCAACAGTCTCGAGAGACATGTTTGTGATCGAAGGGAGGATTGAATCTGACTCAGGAGTGATGTAGGTGTTGCCCTTGATTGCAAAGAAGTTCGAAGAGTTGAACTCGTCGATATAAGTCTTTGTTGCCGGATCAAGGTAAAGAACAGCCTTATATCCCTGCTCATGTGCTACATTGAGAGAGTAGAGTGAGCATGCATAGTTACCGCCAACCTTGAATGAGCCGGAACCGTTAGGTGCTGCTCTGTCATAGTTTCTTGCGATGACTACATCCACTGCGTCAAGTGCTCCGCCGACATATGCGCCGACAGGCGAGCAAAGAAGCATGAATGTGCTTTCCATAGATGACTGTACGCCGAGCTGAGGGTTTGTACCGATGAGTGTAGGACGAAGATAGAGTGATGCTCCTGACTCCTCATATGGAGGAAGGAAGTCAATGTTCTCAAGAACAGCTCTCTTACAGATCTCAACGAACATCTCCACCGATGGAGCCTCGATACCGAGGTACTTTGCCGATCTGATAAGACGTTTTGCGTTTTCCTCAGGTCTGAACAGTCTGATCCTTCCGTCCTTACCTCTGAATGCCTTGAGACCCTCGAAACATTCGATCGCATAATGGAATGCTCCGCAGAAGGAACTTACCTTGACATAGTCGTCGGTATGGCTTTCAACAGGCGACCATTCGCCGTTCTTGAAGGTTGTAGTGAGGATAGTGTTCGTTTTTGTGTAGGAAAATGTAAGTTTGCTCCAGTCGATGTTTGCCATGGTTTTGTCAGATTAATATTTCAAATAATTGGTTGTTTTCGTTAATGTACTCGTACTTGATGCCAAGAGCGTTCATTCTCTGGATCAGAGGCTCAAAGTCATCCTTTGACGCAAGTTCGATACCGATGAGAGCCGGACCGAAATTCTTGTTAGTCTTCTTGATGTACTGGATATATACGAGGTCATCAGAAGGTCCTATCACGTTGTTGATGAATGATACGATAGCACCTGACTTCTGTGGGAACTCAACGATGAAGTAATGTTTGAGGCCTTCATAAAGGAGAGACTTTTCGCGGATCTCCTCCATACGTGTGATGTCGTTGTTGCTGCCGCTGACGATACATGCGACCTTCTTGCCCTTGATCTTGTCAGCATAGAATCTTAATGCCGCAGTCGAAAGAGCTCCTGCAGGCTCGACAACGATAGCGCTCTTGTTGTACATCTGGATGATCATTGTACATACTGCACCTTCAGGAACTATCACGATGTCGTCGAGGACTTCCTTACATACTTCATAAGTAAGCGATCCGGCCTTCTTTACTGCAGCACCGTCCACGAACTTGTCGATCTCATCGAGCTCGAGAGGACTGCCGTTGTCGATAGCTGTCTTCATACATGGAGCACCTGCCGGTTCTACGCCGATGATCTTTGTTTCAGGCGACATCGCCTTGATGTATGAACCGAGTCCGGATGCAAGTCCGCCACCTCCGATAGGAACAAAGATATAGTCGAGCTTATCCTGAGACTGGCTGAGAATCTCCTTTCCGATTGTGCCCTGACCTTCCATTACCTTCGGATCGTCGAACGGAGGAATGAATGTCTTGCCGTTTGCCTGAGCATATGAAATGGCAGCAGAGTTCGCTGCGTCGAATGTATCACCTGTGAGAACAATCTCAATGAACTCTTTTCCGAACATTCTAACCTGTTCGATCTTCTGCTTAGGTGTTGTCACCGGCATAAAGATTGAGCCCATGATCTTGAGCTTGCTGCAAGAAAATGCAACTCCCTGCGCGTGGTTTCCTGCGCTGGCACATACGATACCGTTCTCAAGAGACTCTGGAGAAAGAGAGCGGATCATATTGTATGCACCCCTGATCTTATATGATCTTACTATCTGGAGATCTTCTCTCTTCAAGTAAACCTCGGCATCAAAGATGTCGGAGAGATTGTTGTTCTTCATGAACGGAGTAGGTTCAAGAATCTCCGAAAGCACAGTGGCTGCACGGTCAATTGCCTCGGTTGTAGGGAAGTACTTGTTATTGTTCATTTTTTTTGTAATGAATTTAAATCGTACGTCGATTTATGCCTCAAAAATATAATTAAAATAGGTAATATCCTAATAATTTTAAGCTAATCCATCATGATCAAAGCGATGGACTTATGATTGAATTCTAATCTTATATGGTCCTGTGACGCCTTGTTCAGTGTGGCTTTCCACCAGTTGTCAAATACGACATCGTCAGTAGGCCACTCAAGACCCTCAGACTTTATCCTCAGACTGTTGTCAGGGCTGAAGATGGAGACCCTTCTTCCTTCGCCGCAATCCATCTCGAAAGTGTCTGTCACCGCGAAGATGGTCGCATGGTCTGATACCATCTCCACATTGATTCCCATTCCTGCCAGGTCATACATTCTGGCATACTCCATAAGCAGCGAAATGTTGCCGATGGTATGGTCTTCTCTTTCGCCGGTAGCTCCAAGAATATAGATCTGCTCAATTCCCTCAATGTTCTCAAGAACCCATCTGAATGCCTTGGTCTGGTCGTTATGTTCCTGTTCGTCAATCTGGACGATGATGTCGTTATACTTCTTGCGCAGCGCCGGCGAAAGTGAGTCCATGTCTCCCACCACCACATCAGGCAGTCTCTTTTCTCCGAATATCGCCTCGCTGTTGCGGAGGAACTTCTGCATCGCACCGTCGCAACATACGACGAAGTCCGCATTCCCGATCAGGTAACGCGGATATTCCGACTTAGGAAATCTTCCGTCGCAGATTATGACGACTGTCTTATGCATGTTTTCCAGTTATCTGTGAAGATGTACCTTCTGTAGTACCATATGACTGAGGATCTCTGAATCCGATGAGGAAGTCCTTCACAGCCATCTTCTTCTTGCCTGCAAGCTGAAGCTCTGTAACCGAGATGGCTCCGTCAGCAGTGCTGATCGCAAGGTAAGTCTTACCGTCAGAAAGAACAGTTCCAGGTGCGGCATTCTCGAGACCATTTGCAGAAAGCATTGCAGTGTACTCTTCACCTGTCACCTTGACGGTTCTATAGATCTTCATCTGAAGAACCTTCTCGTCCTTGGTCAACTCTGTAAATGCGGCTGGGTATGGGCTGAGACCGCGGATCAGATTGTAGATGTCCTTGGTCTTGCCGTTCCAGTCGATATGGCACAGCTCACGTGTAAGCTTCGGAGCCGGTCTGAGGATCTCAGATCCCTGGATGAAGCTCTTCTGTACACGAAGTTCGACATTGTTCTCAATGATTGCCTCAACTGTGTTGACCACGAGTTTGGAACCGAGCTCCATGAGCTTGTCGTGAACCTCACCGACAGTGTCGTCCGGCTCGATTCGGCAGTCATATCTGTACATGATTCCTCCGGTGTCCATACCGTCGTCGATCATGAATGTTGTCACACCAGTAGTCTTGTCACCGTTTATCACAGCCCAGTTGATTGGTGCGGCTCCACGGTACTGAGGCAGAAGGGCCGCATGGAGGTTGAATGTACCTAGCTTCGGCATCGACCATACAACCTTAGGAAGCATACGGAACGCCACGACCACAAACAGGTCTGCCTTCCATGCCTTCAGAGCTTCGAGGAATTCAGGGTCCTTGAGCGAGAGCGGCTGCAGAACCGGGATGTTGTGCTCCACTGCATACTTCTTTACAGCGCTTTCGTTGACCTTAAGTCCTCGACCGCTGGCCTTGTCGGCAACGGTCACGACTCCTACGATGTTATATCCGTTCTTTATGAGTTCATCCAGAGGTGCCACGGCAAATTCCGGTGTACCCATATAAACGATACGTGTCTTCTTGAACATGTCCATTATCTTGCTCTTTATTTTTCTGAGTTCGTTCTTGATTGTATCAAGGTTGAAGAATGTAGAATCATTGATTGCCTTCCATGACAGGAACAATCCTGTAGGGAACAGAATGTAACTTGAGAAGAATACTCCATGGAAAGCTCCCACAGCTCCGTCTCTTGCAAGCTTGCTTCCTGAAATGTCCACAACCCAGTATGCCACGAAGAACAGCACCGAGATGATTGCAGATGCTCCCAATCCTCCTCTTCTGATGATTGCACCGAGAGGTGCACCGATGAAGAAGAATATGAAGCAGGCCAACGCAAGGGCGAACTTCTTATAGACCTCGATGTCAATAAGTCTCAGGGTGAAAGTGTTGTGGTATCTTTCTCTTGAGTAGCTTGTCAGCGACATCTGAAGCTCTTCTGCGTTCTTCTTAGCTGTCTTGACTGCCTCTATTTCACGGTCAATATCAGCCCACTTGTTTATATCTTCCCTTACAAAAGGTGTCGTGCGGACTGTCTTTGTCGCATTTGTGTCAAGTTCCTGATTATATCTCAGTGTCCTCGATGTGTTCAGTGACAACAGATTTCTTTTCTTGGCCTCTGCATTGATCACGCTGATCGAATCTTCGCTCTGGTGGAGCTGCTTGAGGTTCATTGACTTGACCTGGTCGCTGAACCTGCTGGAATCCGACTTCTGGAATCCGTAATTCTTAAGAGGGATGATCAGTTCCTGTTTGTGGAAGTCGATCTTCTGGAACAGAAGGGTGGTATCTCTGTATTTCCTGTCGTTTGTCTCCTCGTAATTCGAGCCGTCAAACATTATGAAGGAGAGATATGTCTTGTCTCGCGAAATGCTCATCATTGCCGAGTCTGCGAGCGTAAGACTGGTGTTGCCCTTGTTTCCTGTGTGGTTGTAGACCATGACTCCGTGCATGATGCCGGTTTCGTCGTCTCTTTCGTCCACTCTCAGGATATAACCATCGATACCGTTATAGAATGTCTTTGTCGGAATCTTGATCTCCTCCTTTGTCTTGCCGATATCCTCTCGAAGCTGGTAGATCTCATTGTATGCGATCGGTATCAGGTTGTTCGATACGAAGAATGCACCGATACTGATGATGAATGTGGCCACAGCCAGAGGGATCATGGTTCGCTGGAGGGAGATTCCGGCAGCCTTTATTGCAAGGAGCTCATTGTTTTCGCCCAGCTGACCCAGGGTCATCATCGATGAGAGAAGGGTCGCCAGAGGTAGTGAGAGGGGGAGCATTGTTATGCTGCCCCATCCCAAGAACTCCAGAATTACCTTGAGGCTCAGACCTTTACCGACGAGTTCGTCGATATAGAGCCAGAGGAACTGCATCATGAGAATGAAGACGACGACCAGTAGGATCGCTACAAACGGTCCTATGAACGACTTCAATATGAACTGGTCTAACTTCTTCATCCTGATGATGATATTTAGCGAGTAGCTGCTTCAACAAGTTTGTCAAGCGCTGCTGAAAGACCGCCCAGGTCCTTTCCGCCAGCTGTCGCAAGACCTGGCTGTCCGCCACCGCCGCCAAGGATAAGCTTGGCAGCCTCACGAACGTCTGCACCCGCATTCTTGCCGGCCTTCACGAGGTCCTCAGAATACATTACAAGAAGCTGTGGCTTGCCCGCAGCCTCGAAAGCTGCAACGATTGCAAGGTTCTGAGCTTCCTTCTGAAGCATGAATGCAGCATTCTTGAGCATTACAGGGTCCATTGGAGTGTCGATCTTCACAACATTCACACCGTTCATCTCAACAGCCATGCTCTTGAGGCTGCCCTTGAGAGCAAGAGTCTTCTCCTTAGCGATCTCCTCCATCTGCTTCTTGAACGCCTCATTCTCCTCAACCATCTTTCTGATTGCACCGGCAAGGTCAGGAACATTGTTGAAGAACGCCTTTGCTGTACGGATAGTCTCAGCCATCTCGTCAACAAGAGCCTCTGCATGAACGCCTGTCACAGCCTCGATACGACGAACGCCGGCAGCAATTGCAGACTCAGAAACAAGCTTGAAGAAACCGATGCGGCCTGTAGCTGATGCGTGTGTACCACCGCAAAGCTCGCATGACTCACCGAACTTCACAACGCGTACCTTGTCTCCGTACTTCTCACCGAAGAGAGCCATTGCGCCCATCTCCTGAGCCTCTTCCATTGTAGCGTTGCGGTTCTCGTCAAGGTGGTGGTCAGCTCTGATAAGAGCGTTGACTCTGTTCTCAACGAGCTTGATCTGCTCGTCGCTGAGCTTCTCGAAGTGTGAGAAGTCAAAGCGGAATGACTTGTCGCTTACAAATGAACCCTTCTGCTCGACATGTGTGCCGAGGAGCTCACGGAGAGCCTGGTGGAGGAGGTGGGTTGCAGTATGGTTGTTCTCGATCTGGATTCTTCTCTCAGCATCTACGTGGAGGCTGAAGCTCTCAGTACAGTCTGCAGGGATGCGCTCGGCAACGTGGATGGTGAGGTTGTTCTCCTTGATCGTATTTACGATGTTGATCTTCTCGCCGCTCTCTGAAAGGATGTATCCTGTATCACCTACCTGACCACCCATCTCAGCGTAGAAAGGAGTGCGCTCGAACACGAGCTGGAACATAGTCTTGTTCTTAGCCTTCACAGTACGGTGACGTGTGAGCTGGACGCCCTCAAGCTCAGTGCAGTCATATCCGACGAACTCGATGTTGTCGCAGTGTGCGAACTCAACCCAGTCGCCAGACTCGATGGCAGTAGCGTTACGTGCTCTGTCCTTCTGCTTCTGGAGCTCTACCTGGAATCCCTCGAGGTCGATTGTGTAGCCCTTCTCTGAAGCGATGAGCTCAGAAAGATCGATAGGGAATCCGAATGTGTCATAAAGAACGAATGCGTCCTCGCCTGAGATCACCTTTGTCTCTGCTGACTTCGCCATGATGTTGTCCATGAGGCGGATACCTCTGTCGAGAGTGCGGAGGAAAGCCATCTCCTCTTCCTTGATCACTCTCTCGATGAGAGTCTGCTGCTTCACGATCTCAGGATAGAACTCGCCCATGTCGTCAACGAGCTGGCCTACGAGACGGCAGAGGAAAGGCTCATTGAATCCGAGGAATGTGTAACCGTAACGTACGGCACGACGAAGGATTCGACGGATCACATAACCTGCCTTCACGTTTGAAGGAAGCTGGCCGTCAGCGATAGAGAAGCTGATCGCACGGATGTGGTCAGCGATGACGCGCATTGCGATATCTTCCTGAGTGTCAACTCCGTACTTGTGTCCTGAAAGCTCCTCGATCTTTGCGATCATGCCGGTGAACACGTCAGTGTCATAGTTTGACTTCTTGCCCTGGAGAGCCATACAGAGACGCTCGAATCCCATACCTGTATCAACGTTCTTGTTAGGGAGAAGCTCAAGCTCGCCGCTTGCCTTACGATTGTACTGCATGAACACGTTGTTCCAGATCTCGATAACGAGGTGGTGGTCCTTGTTCACGAGAGATGCACCAGGAACTGCTGCTCTCTCCTCGTCGCTGCGGAGGTCGATGTGGATCTCCGAGCAAGGTCCGCATGGGCCTGTATCACCCATTTCCCAGAAGTTGTCCTTCTTGTTTCCGAGGAGGATACGGTCCTCAGGAAGATGTCTCTTCCATGCCTCCATAGCCTCAACGTCAAGCTTTGTGCCGTCAGCCTCGGAACCCTCGAATACAGTTGCATAGAGTCTGTCCTTGTCGAGCTTGTAAACCTCAGTAAGGAGCTCCCATGCCCAGTCGATGGCCTCATTCTTGAAATAATCTCCGAAGCTCCAGTTGCCGAGCATTTCGAACATTGTATGGTGGTAAGTGTCGCGACCGACCTCCTCGAGGTCATTGTGCTTTCCGCTTACACGGAGGCACTTCTGGCTGTCCGCAACCCTGTTCCATTTAGCAGGGCTGTTGCCAAGGAACCAGTCCTTGAACTGATTCATACCTGCGTTGGTAAACATGAGTGTAGGGTCGTTCTTTACGACCATAGGTGCCGAAGGCACGATCTGATGTCCCTTGGATGCAAAGAAGTCCAGGAAGGCTTTTCTGATTTCTTTAGAAGTCATATGCTGTATGTTTTTATTTCCATCTTTTATGGCTGCATTTCGCGCAACCGCAAATTAACTCGCAAAATTACGCAAATTATCCGTAAAAATCCAGAGAATATCCGACTTTCGTGTGCGTGTGTTTAAAAAATAATATTTTTTATAGAAGAATGTGAGATTTTGTATATCTTTGCCCTCGTATGTCCAGAAATAAAAATTACATATTCAACGACAGAACGCTTCTGTATGAAATCAGAAAGCGTTCGAGGGCATCGCGCGTGTTCAAGTCCGCAGCGATATTCGCCTTGAGCATCGGCATGTCGGTGCTCTATTTCTGGCTTTACACATCTGTCTTCGGACTGGAACTGCCGAAGACGGTCCTTCTGAAGAAGCAGAATGCCGAATGGTGTTCGAAGATGGAGGTGATGAACCGTCAGCTTGACCGTTATGAGGATGCGCTTACTGCCCTCCAGATGAGGGATGACGACATCTACAGATCCATCTTCGGTATGCATGAGATACCTGCGGAAGTCCGCAATGCCGGATTCGGAGGAGTCAACAGATATTCCTACCTTGACGGAATGGACCAGAATGGTCTTCTCAAGAGTACGACAGTAAGGATGGATGTTCTGACAAAGAAATCATATGTACAGAGCAAGTCCTTCGATGAGGTGGCCCAGCTTGCGAAGAAGGCCGGCGACATGGCCTCATGCATCCCTGCCATCCCGCCGATCAATCCTGATCCTTCAAAGTACAGACTTTCAAGTAGTTTCGGATATAGAACAGATCCTGTTCACGGTCGTTCTACGCGCCACCAGGGAGTAGACTTCGCTTTGGATTCGGGTAATCCTGTCTACTCGACAGGTGACGGAGTGGTCGAGAGCGTGAAGTTTGAATTCTTCGGTTACGGAAATCAGGTCGTGATAGACCATGGTTTCGGATACAAGACAAGATACGCCCACCTTAAGAACGTCGGAGTGGTCGAGGGAATGAAGGTCAAGAGGGGAGAGTGTATCGGTGAAAGCGGAAACTCCGGAAAGTCGACAGGACCGCACCTCCACTATGAGGTCATCTACAAGGGCAGCCCGGTCAACCCGAGCAACTACTACGACCTTACAATCACACCTGAGGAGTACGGTACGATGGTGCAGAATACTGCAGACATGTCAGAGAAACTTACTCTCCATCCTTCTCACAGGAAAAAATCAGGACGCCGCTCATGAGCAGCAACTACATATTTGACAAGGACGACATAAAGTTCAGGAAGAAGAAGACATCAGTGTGGGCGATTGTGCGCAGGATACTGATGTTTTTTGTCGCTTCTGTATCTATGGCCATTCTGTACTATGTGCTGTTTTCGCTCGTGTTCAGCACCGACGAAGAGAAGAGGCTGAGAAGGGAAAACAGAATGTATGCAGACGAATATCCTGAACTTGAGCGTAAGGAAAGCATGCTGTCCGACGTAGTGGACGGACTGATGGTCAGGGACGACGACATCTACTCGGAAATATTCCATGCCTCCGCGCCGGATGTGAATCCGCTCTCTTCCATAGAACTTCTTGCCGGATATGACTCCATTCCGGACCAGGATATAGTGCTGCGTTCGGCGGCGCGACTGGAAATGGCGTCTGAAAATGCCGCGAGAGTCGAAGAGAATTTCCGTAGGATAGCCCAGGTGCTTGGTGCCGAGGATTATTCGATGCCTCCGATGACCAACCCGCTGAAGAACTACTCGTTCGCCCAGACAGGAGCATCGGTCGGAAGCAAGATAAATCCTTTCTATAAGGTACCTGTCCAGCATAACGGACTTGACATGATCGCGCCTTCGGGGGAGCCGGTATATGCAGCAGCTGACGGAGTTGTCAAGAATGTGATCCGCTCCCGCAAGGGATTGGGAAATGTGGTGGAGATCGATCACGGAAACGGCTATGTGACCAGGTATGCGCATCTTGCGGATGTTGAAGTCAGGAAGGGACGCAAGCTTGAAAAAGGTACACGAATAGGATATGTGGGAGTGTCAGGCAACTCGTTTGCACCTCATCTCCATTATGAGGTCATCAAGGATACCCTGGTCATGGATCCCGTGAACTACATGTTCGCATCCGTGACGCCTGAAGAATATGTAAATATGTTGGTGATGTCTGTTACGACTGGCCAGTCAATGGATTGATATGGAAAAATATTTGTACACAATCGGCGAGGTTGCTGAAATACTTGGAGAGAGCACATCTCTGGTGCGTTTCTGGGCCAATGAATTCCCGAAATTCATAAAGCCGCAGAGAAATGCAAAAGGCAATCGACTCTTTACAAAGGAGGATGTGGAGACCTTCAGACATATCCACGTTCTTGTGAAGGTTGAGGGACTCACCCTTGAAGGCGCTGCAAAGAGACTCAAGGGAGACAGGAAGGATGTGATCAACAAGGCCAGAGTGCTCGAGTCGCTCAAGAATATCCGTCAGCAGCTTCTCGAAATCAAGGAGGATCTATGAAAGTAAAGGATATAACAGCTCTCATAGAGGAATTTGCACCTCTGTCCATCCAGGAAGGATGGGATAACAGCGGTCTGTGTGTCGGATCTCCTGAGGATGAAGTGACCTCTGTCCTTCTCGGACTGGACTGCACGCCTGAGCTTGTGGATGAGGCTGTCGAATGCGGGGCAGACATGATCATCACCCATCATCCTCTGATCTTCTCGGGACTGAAGAAGATTTCTCCGGACGACCTGACAGGAGCAGCTGTCATCAAGGCCATCAAGGCAGGTATCAGCATCTATGCTGCACATACCAATGCGGACAAGGTTATTGCCGGAGTCAGCGGGGCCATGGCGGCAAAGCTCGGACTTGAGAATGTGGAGATTCTTGACGAGGATGGAGATGGAACCGGACTTGGAGTGGTCGGAGACTTTCCTCAGCCGCTCTCGGCAGAAGAAGCAGTTGCCCTTGTCAAGGAGAAGTTCGGACTGAAGGTGATGAAGACGTCAAGACCGATTGACGGCAAGATCAGCAGGGTCGCGATGTGTGGCGGATCAGGCGGTTCGCTCATAAAGGCGGCAGTCGCTTCAGGAGCCCAGCTCTACATCAGCGGCGACATTTCCTACCATAATTTTTTCGCGCGCGAAGGATTCATGATAATGGATATTGGACATTATGAAAGTGAAATAGAGATAGTTGACATTTTATTTTCATTGTTAAAGAAAAATTTTCCTACCTTTGCAGTTCGCATTACGCAGAATATATATAGTAACCCGATATTTTATTTTTAAGCGATATGGCTAAAAAGACAAAGAAAATCGAGACTCCGATTGACCAGAGAGAAACCTTCGTATCGATTCAGAAGAGCTTTGCTGACTCGGATCTCAGTGTAGGTGAGAAACTTAAGACACTTTATGTCCTTCAGCAGGCTGATACGGCGATCGACAAGATCCTTCAGCTCAGAGGTGAGCTCCCTGTTGAGGTAGAGAATCTTGAGAGCGAGATTGAGGATCTCAAGGTTAAGGCAGAGCGTCTTTCAGAGCTCGTTGAGGAGTACACCAAGTCAATCAGCGAGAATAAGCTCAACATCACAGAGTGTGATGATCAGATCGAGAAGTACAAGGCTCAGCTCGACAAGGTTGCCAACAGCCGCGAGTACGACTCTCTCAACAAGGAGATCGAGAACGTAGGACTTCTCCGTCAGATCGCTGAGAAGAACATCTCAGAGATCAAGGAGCGCATCTTCGAGAAGAAGAACGAGCTCGAGGTTGTAAAGGAGAAGATCGCAGTAAGAACTGAAGACCTCAAGGCAAAGAAGGAGGAACTTTCGACAATCGTTGAGGCAACTTCCAAGGAGGAGGCTCTTCTTCGTGCCAATAGAGACGAGTGTGCAGCAAAGATCGACGCAAGAACAATGAGCGCATACGAGCACATCCGTCACAGCAGCGACAACCACCTTGCAGTGGTGTCATTGTTCAACGGTGACTCATGCGGTGGCTGCTTCAACACTATCGCTCCACAGAGACTCATTGACATCGCTTCTAACAAGAAGATGATCATCTGCGAATACTGCGGAAGAATTCTGGTAAACCCTGATTTTGAATAATCCTTATGGCTGAAGAGGGAAGCAAGAGAACCTCAGCCAGAAGGAAGAAACAGTCAGTTGATTTAGATACGCTTGCGCTTGAGATGGGAAACAGACCGCCTCAGGCTCTTGACGTAGAAGAGGCTGTCCTCGGTGCCCTTCTGATTGAGCCGAACTGTATCGACGAAGCTATGGATGAGCTTACGTCGAGCTGTTTCTATAATGAAAAGCACCGTATGATCTTCGAGGCTATGCGTTCGCTCACAAACGAGCACATAGCTATCGACCTGCTGTCGGTGTCTCAGAAACTGAAGTCAAGCGGAAACCTCGAAATTGTCGGAGGTACAGTCGCCCTTGCCCAGCTTTCCCAGAAGATCGGTGCTGCCGCCCACATCGAATACTACATCAGGATATTGAAGCAGAAATGTATCCAGAGAGAGCTCATCACAGCCTCTTACGATATCCTGAAGTCTTCATATGACGAAGCCGTCAATGTCGATGACCTCATCGATATGGCTCAGACCAAGGTCTTTTCTGCAATCCAGAACAATGTAAAGAAGGATGTGCAGGAAATTGGAAAGGTAATCAACGATGCCCTTGACGACATCCAAAGACTCCAGAATACATCAGGACTCAGCGGCGTTCCGTCGGGTTTTGCATCTGTGGACAAGATTACATTGGGATGGCAGGCTTCAGACCTCATCATTCTTGCTGCCCGTCCGTCTGTGGGAAAGACAGCCTTCGTGCTCAACCTTGCCCGCAACGCAGCGGTAGACCACAACATGCCGGTTGCATTCTTCTCTCTTGAGATGCCTGCGATACAGCTAGTAAAGCGTATGATGGTGTCAGAGACAAGACTCAGCGCCGACAAGATCAAGGGTGGTATCAAGCTCGAGAACTGGGAGTGGGAGCAGCTGGATATCCAGCTCAAGAGACTTGCCAAGGCTCCGATCTACATCGATGACACTCCGTCACTTCCTGTAATGGAGTTCCGCTCAAAGGTAAAGAAGCTTGTGAAGCAGAAAGGCGTGCGACTCATCGTGGTCGACTACCTCCAGCTGATGCAGGGACCTGCCGAGCTTCGTGGAATGCGTGAGCAGGAGGTTGCAGCGATTTCCCGTACATTGAAGGCCACTGCGAAAGAGATGAATGTGCCGATCATCGCACTGTCTCAGCTCTCGCGTCAGTCGGAGAACCGACAGGGAAGCAACCGCAGACCTCAGCTCAGCGACCTTCGAGAGTCGGGATCAATCGAGCAGGATGCAGATATGGTAATCTTTATCCATCGATATGACTATCAGGGACTTTCTGACAATCCTGACGATGTGGGAAGAACGCAGATCATCATCGCAAAGCATCGTAACGGTGCCATCGCCGACATCGACATGCGCTTCCGTGCTGAGGAAGTACGATTTGTGGATGAGTCGGAAAGCCTTGTGAACCAGATAGAAGGCATATCATATGCTTCTGCGATGAACGATGATATCCCGCCGTTCGGACCTGATGCTTCAAGCAATGACTTCGGCATGAATAATGACTTCATGTAGTCTGATGAGACTTTTGAAATTCATACTGATTCTCCTGTGTACATGCATGACGGTGATTCTGGTGCATGCACAGGAGAATTCTGATTTTAAAGGAACCTCATGTGTGCCGGTAAGGACGACGGTGGAAGAGGAACTGGCGTTTCATGCAGGGGAAAGGATGGATTTCATCCTCCATTACAAATGGGGAACGATCAATGCGGACGTGGGTACGGCTACGGTGACCCTGGATTCGCTTGATTTCAATGGGCAGAAGGCATTCAAATGCTATGTGACCGGAAGAACCTCGAAATTCTTCGACATCTTCTTCAAGGTGCGTGAGGAATTCGCTTCCTGGTTTACAAGAGATGGACTCAGACCCCTGAAATTCTACAGGAATACACACGAAGGCGGTTATGAGGCCAGAAACACATATCTCTACAGATGGGATGCTCCCGAACCGTACATAGCTGCGGATGTGTATACATCCAAGATGGGACAGATGTCGATGGAGCTGCCTCTTACCCCATGTACTTATGACCTCCCTTCACTTTTCTTCTTTGCAAGAAACATGGACATAGAGAATGTCGATCCGGGGAAGCGCTATCCGATGACGTTCGCCATCGATGACGAGGTCTATAATGTGTACTTCATCCTTTATGGCAAGGAAACCATCAAAGTCAAGGGATTAGGTACGGTAAATACGATAAAGTTTGCGGCAAAGCTTCTCGAAGGAGAAGTCTTCAAAGGAGAAGAAGATATGTTCATATGGATATCCGATGACGAAAACCGACTTCCCGTCTATTTTGAAGCCCCTCTGCTGGTAGGGGTCGCCGCGGGAAGGATGAGCGGTTATGACGGACTCAGATATCCTTTCACATCACTGATAAAACAGAAAAATAATGGCAAAGAAAAACGAGATTAGACATTCGGGAAAAGTTCTGGAGATGACTCCGGATTTCACTACAGTGCAGATCATGGTATCTTCGGCATGCTCATCATGCCACGCAAAGGGGCTGTGCGGTATGTCAGAGGAAGAAGAAAAGGTGATCATGGTCCCTACAGATCCGTATGCGGAGTACAATGTAGGAGATGAAGTTCAGGTATATACGAAAATGACCATGGGATTGAAGGCTGTGTGGATATCTTATGTGATTCCATTGGCTGTATTAATGATTTTAATATTATCTTTGTCATCGGTTATCGCAAACGAATTGATGCTTGGCCTTGCGGCTCTAGCAGGCGTTGCTTTGTATTATTTTGGCATCTGGCTCTTTAGGGACAGGTTGTCAGACGAATTTGTATTTTATATCAAATAAACTATAACAATAATGACAACTACAATTATCTGGACTATTGCAATCCTTTCCGTTCTCGGAGCGTTGCTTGCGGTGGTTCTCTACATCGTGGCTGAAAAGTTCAAGGTGGAGGAAGACCCAAGAATCGACGAGGTTGAAAAGGTATTGCCAGGTGCAAACTGTGGAGGTTGCGGACAGGCCGGCTGTCGCGCTTTCGCACAGTATTGTGTGGAGTCGTCTCCAAATCTTGACAAGTGCTTCTGCCCTGTCGGAGGCAACGAAGGTATGCAGAAGGTAGCAGCCGTACTTGGCGTGGAGGTAGCCGCAAAGGAACCTCAGGTCGCTGTCGTACGCTGTAACGGTTCATGCGAGAACCGCCCTCGTACAAGCGAGTACGACGGTTATCAGTCATGCCGTGTCAAGGCGACTCTTTACAGCGGTGACACAGGATGTTCTTTCGGATGTCTCGGCTGCGGTGACTGCGTTTCTGTATGTCAGTTCGGTGCAATCTCAATGGATCCTGCTACAGGTCTTCCTGTTGTGGATGAGGAGAAATGTACTGCCTGCGGAGCTTGCGCAAAGGCTTGCCCTAAGAACGTCATCGAGATCCGTAACAAGGGAAGAAGAAACATGCGTGTCTTCGTTTCATGCGTGAACAAGGACAAGGGCGCTGTTGCTCGCAAGGCTTGCAAGGCTGCTTGTATCGGCTGCAGCAAGTGTGCCAAGGTTTGTCCTTTCGAGGCAATCACTGTGGAGAACAATGTAGCATACATCGACTACACAAAGTGCAAGCTTTGCAAGAAGTGTGTTGCTGAATGCCCTACAGGTGCCATCCATGCAGTAAATTTCCCTGTAGTGAAACCAAAGCCAGAGGCTGCTCCTGCTCCGAAGCCGGAAGCTGCACCTGCTGCTGAAACAGTAAAGAAGGAGGAGTAGGACTATGATGAAGACATTTTCAATAGGTGGTATTCACCCAAGCGACAGCAAGATCTCGAAGGACTGCAAGATCGAGGTTCTGCCAGTTCCTTCAAAAGTATTCATTTCAGTGGCTCAGCACCTCGGCGCCCCTGCAACTCCAATCGTGAAGGCAGGTGACCAGGTGAAGGTGGGTCAGATAATCGCAGAACCTGCAGGATTCATTTCTGCTTATGTACATTCTTCTGTGTCAGGAACAGTGAAGTCAGTAGGACCTCGCAAGGACCTCGCAGGAAATAACATGACTCATATCGAGATCGATGTAGAGGGTGACGAGTGGGCAGAGGGAATTGACCTTACAGATACTCTCGTGACAGCAATCCCTGAAGACAACAAGGAGATTCTTGAGAAGATCAAGATGAACGGTGTCGTAGGTCTCGGTGGTGCTACATTCCCGGCACACGTGAAGCTCTGCCCGCCTCCGGGCAAGAAGGCTGACTGCCTTATCCTCAACGGTGCAGAGTGTGAGCCATACCTTACTTCAGACTACCGTATCATGCTTGAGAGAAGCAAGGAGATCGTCATTGGTGCAGCTATCATGAAGCAGGTACTCGGCGGATGTCCAGCTGTGATCGGTATCGAGGAGAACAAGCCTGAGGCAATCAAGGCTATGAGCGCAGCAGTAGCTGAGCTCCAGAAGACAGCAAAGGGTTACGACGGCATCTCAGTGATGACCCTCAAGAAGAAATACCCTCAGGGTGGTGAGAAGCAGCTTATCGATGCTGTGATGGGTCGCCAGGTGAAGTCAATGGGTCTTCCTATCGACGTGGGTGCAGTAGTACAGAATGTTGCTACATCCCTCGCGGTTTATGAGGCTGTACAGAAGAACATGCCTCTGATCACAAACGTGCTTACAGTGACAGGTGACTGCCTCCCTATGGATAAGCAGCACAATTATAAGTTCCGTATCGGTATGCCGCTTTCATATGTTGCTGAGGTAGCAGGCGGTGTTCCTGAAGAGGCTGCAAAGATCGTAAGTGGCGGTCCTATGATGGGTAAGGCTATCGCAAATCTTGATGCTGCTACTGTCAAGGGTTCGTCATCACTCCTTTACCTGACTGCAGAGCAGACAGTTCGTGGAGTGGAATCAGCATGTATCCGTTGCGGTAAGTGTGCTGAGGCTTGTCCTATGGGTCTTGAGCCGTTCCTTTTGAACAAGTATGCGCGTAACAACATGATGGACGAGCTTGAGGAGAATGCTGTACAGGATTGTATAGAGTGCGGATGTTGTCTCTACAGCTGTCCGGCAAACATTCCGCTTCTTGATATCATCCGTCTTGCAAAGGGCGATGTCATCAGGATTATCCGCGGTAGGGGACAAAAGTAAAAAACGGAATAACTATAAAACTCTAATTATAATGGATAAATTATTGGTTTCACCGTCGCCGCATCTCCATACAAAGACTTCGACAAAGTCTTTGATGCGTGACGTTGTGATCGCTCTCATCCCTGCTGTAGTTGTCTCTGTCCTCTTCTACGGATGGTCAGAGCTTCTCGTACTCGGAGTGAGCGTTGCTTCATGCGTACTGCTGGAGTACCTTATCACAAAATATCTTCTGAAGAGTGCCTGCACTATCGGAGACTGGTCAGCAGTCATTACCGGTGTGCTCCTCGCGCTCAACCTTCCCGCAACAACTCCTTGGTGGGTTGTATTCATCGGAGCAGTAGTTGCTGTCGGTGTTGCAAAGATGACTTTCGGAGGTCTCGGTCAGAACCTCTTCAACCCGGCTATCGTGGGTCGTGTGTTCCTTCTGATCTCCTTCCCTACATACATGACTGACTGGACAAGACCACAGGGCTTCATCGGTGGTGCAATTGACGGTTTCTCAGGTGCGACTCCGCTCGGAGTGGCTAAGGAAGGCGGAGTGGCCGCAATCGAGAGCCTCGACTACATGGACATGCTTTTCGTGAACATCGGTGGTTCTGCCGGTGAGCTTTCGGCAATCGCCCTCATCGCAGGTTTCATCTACCTCCTTGCTCGTAAGGTGATCCGTCCATACATCACACTTTCAATCCTCGCCACTGTAGCGGTATTCTCAGGTATCTTCTGGGCAATCAACCCTGCAGAGTACACTGACCCTGTATTCAACCTTCTCACCGGAGGTCTCCTTCTCGGTTCCATCTTCATGGCAACTGACTATGTGACTTCTCCAATGAGCAACATGGGCGGCATCGTATTCGGTATCGGCATCGGTCTCATCACAATGCTCATCCGTTACTTCGGAGCATATCCTGAAGGTGTGTCATTCGCTATCCTCATCATGAACTCAGTGGTTCCTCTTCTCAACAAGTGGTTCCATGCTAAAAAGTACGGGAGGGCATAAGTCATGGCAGTAAAATCATCATTCAAGAATATGACAATATGCCTTCTGGCTATCTGTCTGGTGTGTTCAGCACTTCTCGCAGGTGTATACGCTCTTACAAAGGCTCCTATCGATGCTGCAGCAAAGGCTAAGAACGAGGCTGCCATCATGGAGGTTCTTCCTGAGGGAGCTGCAACAATCGAAGAGGAAAGAACAGTTGACTTCGACGGTGCTTCATACACCTACAACCTCGCTTATGACGAGCAGGGCAATACAGTAGGATGCGCAATCAATGTATCTCCTGTAGGCTTCGGCGGTCCTATCCTTATCAAGGTTGGATTCGACGCAAACGGTGTGATCTGGAATACAAAGGTTCTTTCTCAGGCAGAGACTCCAGGTCTTGGCGCAAAGTGTGTAGAGCCAGCATTCTCAGAGCAGTTCAAGGGTTTCGATCCAGCACAGAAGAAGCTTGCTGTAAAGAAGGACGGCGGAGATGTCGATGCGATCACAGCATCTACAATCACATCACGCGCATATGCTGACGGTCTTGCACTTGCTGCAGCTGTGTTTCAGGCAATCGCTCAGACACCAATGCCACTTAACTAATGGAGGATAAGAAAATGGGAAAATTTCAACTTATAACTAAAGGCCTGATCAAGGAGAACCCTACATTCGTTCTTCTTCTGGGTATGTGTCCTACATTGGCCACAACCACATCGGCAATCAATGGTATGAGCATGGGACTTGCCACAACTTTCGTCCTCATTCTCTCAAACATCGTGATTTCAGCTATCGCTGCATATATCCCGGATAAGGTGCGTATCCCTTCGTACATCGTCGTGATCGCAACATTCGTGACTCTTCTTCAGTTTGTAATGCAGGCATATGTTCCTGATGTATACGAGACCCTCGGTCTCTTCATTCCTCTTATCGTTGTGAACTGTATCGTTCTCGGTCGTGCAGAGGCATTCGCAAACAAGAACAGCGTTGGTGATTCAGCACTTGACGGTATCGGAATCGGACTCGGTTTCACACTTTCTCTTACAGTTCTCGGACTCGTACGTGAGATCCTCGGAAGCGGCTCTGCATTCGGATTCAAGTTCATCGAGGGTGACGGTATCCTTGCATTCGTGCTTGCACCGGGAGCCTTCCTTGCACTCGGATACCTCATCGTGATCTTCAGAAAGTTAACATCTAAAAAGGCTGAGTAATTATGGAATATATACTTATCATCATTTCAGCGATATTCGTAAACAATATCCTGCTGTCACAGTTCCTTGGTGTATGTCCGTTCCTTGGCGTATCCAACAAGCTCAGCACTGCAACTGGTATGTCGATGGCAGTATGCTTCGTCATCACTCTTGCAACAGTTGTGACCTATCTGTTGAATTCGCTTCTCGTAAGTTTCGGACTTGAGTTCCTTCAGACCATTTCATTCATCCTTGTGATCGCTGCTCTCGTGCAGATGGTTGAGATCGTTCTTAAGAAGATCAGCCCTGCGCTTTATGCGTCACTCGGTATCTTCCTTCCGCTCATCACTACAAACTGCGCAGTTCTTGGTGTTGCTTTGACAGTGGTTCAGAAGTCATCTCCATTTGCAGCAGCTGCAAACGGTATGATGAATCTCGGTGAGGCTACAGTGTATGCATTCGCAACATCACTCGGTTTCGGCCTTGCTATGGTTCTCTTTGCCGGACTTCGTGAGCAGTTGGCATTGAACAATGTTCCTAAGTCATTCAAGGGTATTCCTATCGCGCTTGTGACTGCCGGTATTCTGGCGATGGCGTTCATGGGATTCTCGGGTCTGGTTTAGAATTTATACTAGGTGGATTTATTAGACGGAGTTTCCTTGTGGGACTCCGTCTCTGTTTAACAAACCTGCTGCCGCAGGCTGCTCGCTGCAAAAGCCCACTGGGCTGTTTGCCGGTCCGCTCGCGACCCCTAGCAGGGGGTGGCATGTCACCTACAACAATCTCCACCGTTTTGTATATATAAAAGTTTCCAAACCAAACCCTTCGTTGAAGCGGGATTAAATTGATGATGAAATGACGGCTAAGGAATTATTGGAACAGGCGGAAGAATTGAGAAGAAACAACCGCTTCGGAGAAGCGATAAATGTCTACAGAGCGGCGGCCGCAGCGCCTGATGCCACAGATGAAATCATCCGTAAGGCCCTCGCCTCCGTAGAGCTTATCCAAGAAATAAACGGTTTCGTGAACGTAGACCTCATGAATCCGTAAAAAAAAGGATGACTGAAAAATCAGTCATCCTTTTTTATTAAGGTATTTCGTCTGCTAGAATCTGTAGCGAATGCCGAGACCAACGCTAGATGGAGACCAGAATCCGTTACCGATTCCGATGTGCTGTCTGAAATCGAGAGAGAGCTGGAGAGGAATGTTAGCGAAATTGTACTCAAGTCCGACCATTCCGGCTACTCCCAAGGTGAAATAGTTAGTTTCACCAAGACCGAGACCTACACTTGCTCCAGGACCAGCATAGAATCCGAAGCCTGAGCCGAATTCAGAGATCATGAAGTTGTAGATACCTGTAGCACCTACGTTGAATGTTCCGTCGAAACCAAGGCCGAGACCACCGTCAACCTCAAGGAAATTGCTTCCCATAGTGTGCTGGTAGCTGATTTCGCCACCATTACCGATGCGTGCACCGATAGCTCTTGGCTGAGCTGAAGCAGCAACTGCGAAACCAAGTACGAGTGCTGCGATTGCGATAATCTTTTTCATAATGTTGTTCGTTTTAAATCAAATAGGATAATTAACCTTCAAATACCACTGTGTAAGTCTTTACAACACCGTTGTAGTCGAATGTAACCACAGCCTTGCCGTCAGCTGGCTTGCCTACATTAACCTTCACAGCCTTGTTGTCTGCGCTTGCCTTTACAGAAGCACCCTCAGCAGGTACGTTACATGTAACCTCATACTGATCGTATGTAACGAGACCGTTGCCGTTTGTAGATCTTACAGGAACCTCAGGCATCTCAAGAGCCTTACCGTTTACTGAAATGCTTACTGTAGGAGCAGCAGGATACTTCATCTTCTTGCCATCCTTAGTGAAGCCGAGACCCATGAGTGTGCAGAGGTCGCCCTCACCCTCAGCAACGAGGTAGATAGCGTGCTTTCCAGCAAGACCCTCAACAGCCTCAGCAACGTCGATTGTATAGCCGGTAACCTCGTTTGCAGAACCTGCAGGAACTGTGATCTCACCGATCTTCTTACCGTTCCATGTAGCGTTGTCCCATGGACCGTCGATCCATACGTTAACCTTGAATGAAGCGTCTGTCTTAGGAGCAAGGAATACGTTGAGCATAGTCTTGTTGCCCTTCTTTGCGCCCTCGAATGGAAGGAGGCCGTCCTTAGCCTCAGCAAGACCCTCGAAACCGAAGTACTTGAATCCTACGATATCCTTGTCAGAAACCTCTACAGGCATGCTGTTGTCCCAGATATCCCATGAATCCTGCTGGCTTCCGATATCAGAAAGGTATGCTGCATAACCAGCTGAATAGTACTTGTAAGGCGCGAGACCATAGATCTGGAAGCCCTCTGAAGTAACCTCAGCACCTGTGTAGTGGTCGCCGTTTGATGCCTTTGCATCCCAAACGCCGTCAGCTGCATATGGATCGTAACCTGTGATGACAACCTTACCGCCTTCAGCAACTGGAGCCTCATCCCAAGTGATCTGTACAGGAGCAACCATTGGCTGGCGAGCAAAACCGAATCCACGTGGTGGACGGTGGTAGAATGCATACCACTTGCCGTTGATCTGCTCGATAGAACCGTGAGTGTTGTGAGCTGCGTTTGTCTCCTGGAGTGCTGTTCCATCCTGGTTGAGGACGATACCGCGTGAGTCAACGAGAACGCCACCGCTTCTCCAAGGTCCGAGAGGAGTGTCACCGTAAGCATAACGGAGAGTAGAGTTAGAACTGCCTACTCCGTAGTCAGGGCCAGAGTAACCTGAGAAGATCATCACATACTTGTTACCAACCTTACGGATAGAAGATGCCTCGAAGAAGTTGAAGTCCTCAGGCTTCTGATCCTTGTAAAGTGCAGGGTACTCCTTAACGCCAGGAACCTGTCTTACCACGCCGTAACGGAAGCTTGCAGGGATGAAGTAAGGAATGTATGTGCCGCCTGGTCTTGCAGAATACATAGTGTTCTGATCAAGTTCCACAGCAGATGATCTCTGGAATCCCCAGAAACCGTATGCGCGGAAGCCGATTTCATAATCAGGATCTGCAGGATCTGTGATCTGCTCTACATAGATAGAAGGGTCGAAGCCGAGGATACTTCCCTCAACTGCTCTTCTTCCGTCCTCTGTAGCGTTGATTACTGTGAAAGGACCATCAGGACGATCGCCCTTTGCAACGAGAGCCTCACGTCCCCAGCCACGGCTGTGTGGATAGAGGTAATACTCTCTTGTACCGTCTCTCTTAGTAACCTCCACGAGGTCTGGAGCGTACATTACGTCCCACTGATTGTCGATGTTGTATGTGAAGATAGGACCTTCATCCACCCATGCAGTGAGGTCTTCTACCGGTGCTGACCACATGCGGATATCCGGACCGCAATAACTTCCGTATCTGAGGTCATGTGAACCGATGATGTAAGCGCGATATTTTCCAGGATTGTCCGGATCCTCGAATACGCGTGGCTCTCCGTCAGGGAGGTGCTCCCAAAGAGGAAGATATGGGTTACCGGTACCAATCTCCGGCTCCACTGTCTGTGCACATCCTGCAGCAAGTGCGCAGGCAGCAGCCATAGTAAATAAAATCTTTTTCATGTTATTAAGGGTTAGTTATTGATTTTTCTGTAGTTGAAATAGTCTACGTCGACGTATCCGCCAACTTCCTGAGTTGCATAGTTGAAGATAGCGAACTTGGTTCCCATGAAGAATCTCTGCCAGTCGAAACGCATCCTGTAGTCTTCTCCGATCCTGTTCCACTCCTTGCCGTCGAGGCTGTACCAGAGTTTCGCCATATCCCTTGTCTCGCCAGGACGGAAGTCTGCATCGATTCGGAGCCAGATCTTGTCCTTCTTGAGAGGAACCTCAGCAATCACGTCCTTCTTTACGTTCATGACCGCCTTGTTCTGCGGATGGAGGCGTGCTGATTCATGAGTGAGTGCGAGAGTCTTTACGCCGTCCTTCATTGTTACTCCGAGGATCGCTGCGTCGCTGTTGAATGCGCTGAATCCGGCAACATCACCCTCCTTCATTCCTCTGAGGTCGATAGCGACAGTCGCTGTGCTCTGAGGACCTTCCATACGCTGGGTGATGGTGTTGCGTGCGGTGTAGAGAGTCTCTACAACCTTATTTGTCTTGAGTCGGAGGTAGCCCGGACGCTCTGTGAGTGACCACGCCTCATCGATAGGGTTGTGGTTCCACTGCCAGCAGAGACCGAGTTTGTCCGCACTGAAATCGTCGCTCTGAGTGAGTGCCTTCACCGGATGTCCCTGTACAGGTTTCTGCATTACTTCAGGAACCTTACCGTTCTCGTCACCAAGCATTGGCCATCCGTCGATCCATGTACATGGCATAAGCATAGGAGCACGTCCGAGACCGTCTCTGTCCTGGAAGATGATTCCATACCAGTTGCCCTGCGGGTCATCGAAGATTGTACCCTGTGCCACGCCGGCTCCAAGGCCTCCGAACGGAGTTTCGAGAATTACCTTCTTTTCATATGGACCTTCAATCTTGTCGGCGCGGTAGCATACCTCGCGACGGATGCCACCTCTAGGCCATGAGATCATCAGGAGATAGTATTTTCCGTCCTTCTTGATCATTCGGCTTCCTTCGAGAAGATTGTTCTCCTCCTTGTCGCGCTCAAAAAGCTGCATGTCGAGACCGCCTTCAAGAACACCTGTAAGATCCGGCTTGAGCTCGCGGATCATACCTGTTCCATAGACCATGTATGCCTTGCCGTTGTCGTCAAAGAAGAATGACGCGTCGTGGAAATGAGGAAGCACAGAATAAAGCTCCCACTTCTCGGTCTTAGGGTCTGTTGTCGAATACACCCATCCCTTCGGTGGCTGGTCGTTCGGTGTGAAGTAAGCGAAGAATCTGCCGTCCTTGTAACGGAGAGATGTCGCCCACTGGCCACGTCCGTAGACTGTGCCGCCCTCCATGCTGTAGTAAGGAGTCTCCTCAAGACGGTCGAACACGTAGCTTACTGTTTCCCAGTTCACGAGGTCCTTGGAGTGCATGATAGGTGCACCAGGCATGAGATGCATCGTGGTAGTTACGAGATAGTAGTCATCTCCGACGCGGATAAGGTCGGGATCCGGGCAGTCGCTCCAGAGGACCGGGTTAGTGAATGTTCCGTCTCCGTTGTCGCTTGACTGTGCCGGTGCGAAAGTGACGTTGTTGTTGCATGCAGACACTGTCGCAATTACAGCGAGCACTGCAGAATAAAAGAATCGTTTCATAGTTCGGAAAAAACTTTGTGTCTATAATTACAAAGATAAGAAATACTTCCTAACCTCTCGACAAAATGTATCATAAGTAACAAAAAAGGCTACATCATTGCGATGTAGCCTTATGAATCGTTATGTGTGGAACTGTTACCAGCCGCCGCCCATCATACCCATGTTCATTTCCTCAATCTTTACACCTTCAGGAACAACGAACATTGAAGCAGGGATTTCAACGTTTTCCTCAACTTTAACAGCTGTCTGGTTCATTGAACCGAAGTCAGACTTGCTCTCAGACTTGAGAGTGATGCCCTTGTAAACCCATACTGTCTGCTTCTGTGGCTGACCCATCATGAAGAGAGTAACCTCATACTTCTTGCACTCCTTACCTGCTACAGTCTCAGTGCCGAGTTCCTTAACTTTGTACTTCTTGATAGCCTTCTCGTCAAGGTTGCTGAAGTTTACGCGCTCCTGCTGACCCATCATAGGCATCTTCATAGCTGTCTTCTCGTCGTCGTTAACCATAACTGTGCTGCCGTCAACAACGATGTTTCTTGACTTTCTGCCGCCGAAATCACCAACAGTTGCCTGCTTGACGCCGTAGTCATCAAAGTACATCTGCTGAGTAACTTTCTGACCCATCATGTCCATTTCCATTGTCACAATACCAGACTTTACAGTGTAAAGTTTTTCCTGTGCCTGTGCTCCCACGCAGAATGCTGCAGCGAGAACTGCGAGAATAAATAAACGTTTCATGTTATTAATGTTTTTTGTGGTTGTTAGTTTTAACGCAAAACGGTTTTCTGAACCTCCTATTTGATGCTTTTTATTTTGGAAGGTTTAATCGAATGTGTGTATTTTGTTCGGGGATTACGTCGCTTTGCTCCGTTTTCCCTTCCTCCGCGGGCCATCATCGACCAAAGCAAAAGCACGTCCTGCATGCGCAGGACTGCTTTTTTCGTGCGTCACCGTCCCTTACAAGAGCGAGCTCTTGACGGGCCGTTACCACACGAAAAAAGCGCTCAACATCCGTTGAGCGCTTTTGCTTGGTCGTGATTCGGTTGGAAACGGAAAATGTGAAGGTGGGGAAAGGAGAATAAAAACTTGTAAATAGTATAAAGTGTTGAATAACAATATATAAAAACTAATAAGATGTTGATTTAACTTCACAGGGAATCACTCGTTTTTACAAATGTGGGGAAAATGTGGGGAAAGTAGAGAGGTTTTGTATATTTGCAGAAAATTGATGCGATATGACAATTTCTTTTATACTTAAGAGGTCGAAGGCTGGGTTTTCGATGGATGATTCGCTGAATGGGGCAACGATATATGTGAGGTTGCGTGATGGTCGTCTGTTGGATTCAACTGCATCTACCGGTGAGACTGTGAATCCTCTCTGGTGGGATGCCAAGCGAGAGGAGATAAAGGCCAATATCGTTTGCGATAACAAGGAGAAGGCTGAACTCAATGAGAAGCTTCAGGACCTGAAGAAGTTCCTATATTCCAAGCATAAGGTCGATAAGGAGAAAGGAAAGGTCAACAAGGAGTGGCTGGCAAAAGCCTTGAAGGAATATGCAAAGGAACTGGGTAAAATGGCATCCCGTACTGTGGATAAGTCACATTCGTTCAGTGATAGGTTTCAAAAGTTTTTGGATGTAAACGAATTCAGTGAAGGTCGTATAAATCAGTATCGCGTGATTGAACGAGCTGTGCTGAGGTTTGAGGAATTCATAAGGACGACTAAACGCAGTAGGAAAAATTTTACCTTTGATGTTCGCACTGTTGATGAAAACGACCTCAATGAACTGTATGATTTTATGTCGAAGGAACATCTGTACTATGAAGAGTATCCGGAGATATATGAGAAGTTTCCAGAGAAACGACAGTCAAAACCTCGTGGAGCCAACACCCTGTCGGAAAATTTCAAGAAATTGAGAGCATTCTTCAACTGGGCCCAGGCAGAGGGAATTATCCTTGTATCACCATTCTCAAAGTTCAAATGTGAGAAGGAGTTATATGGCACTCCATACTATCTGACAAAAGAGGAGATGCAGAAGATCTTGAATACAGACCTGTCTGCCACTCCTGAATATGAAAGGCAACGTGATGTGTTCATATTCCATTGCTGCATCGGATGTAGGGTAGGTGATCTTCTTCGTCTTAAGAAATCCGATGTTATTGACGGGGCGATAGAATATATTGCCACCAAGACAATAGCTGACAATGCTAGGACGGTGCGTGTGCCTCTGAATGGTACTGCATTGGCAATCATTGACAAGTACAAGGACTGCCACGAGACCAAACTTCTGCCTTTCATCTCATCGCAGAAATACAATGACTACATCAAAGTCGTGCTTACCAAGTGTGGAATAACTCGTCTTGTGACAGTGCTGAATCCTATCACTCGTCGCGAAGAGAAGCCGCCGATAAATGAGATAGGAAGCAGCCACATGGCCCGTCGCACCTTCATTGCAAACATCTACAACAAAGTCCCCGACCCAAACGTCATCGGCTCAATGACCGGCCACGTCGAAGGCAGCCGTGCCTTTGCCCGATATCGTACTATCGAAGAAGAGGTCAAGAAGAGTTTGGTGGATATTTTGGGGTAGTTGAATTGTTTTGCAAATGACATTATTTTATTACTTTTGCGGTTAATACGAAAATTTACACATCAATAAGCACTAAAATTGGCGCGGCGACAAATACTAAATTAGATACATAAACAAATACGAATATGGCAACACCTAGTGAGAAGTTAGCGGAGTCTTTGCAGGTTCTGAAAGAATTGCAAGATAAGGATAACAGTCTGGTGATATATGGTACAACTCAATTGAGCAGAACCCATCTGGATCGACTGAAGTTGAATGGTTGGCTTCAGGAGGTTCTGAAGGGTTGGTATATCGTAAGCAAGCCTGGAGCAGAGGGCGATACTACAGTATGGTATTCGTCTTTCTGGAGTTTCATCAAGGCATATTGCAATAGAAAGTACGGAAATCAGTGGGTCTTGAGTCCTGAACTGTCGTTGGACAGATGGTCGGGGAGTACGATAATTGCCAAACAATGCATCGTAAAGGCTCCGGAAGGGGCTAATAATGTTACCAATCTGCTTTATGGGACTTCGATATTCCCGATGAAAGGCAAACTACCGGAGATTATAGTCAAAGATCCGGTGACAGGAGTCAATGTCTATACTCTTGAAGAAGCACTGATAAATGTGTCTCCTTCCTTTTTTGTGCTGAATGAACTGACTGCTAAGATTTGCTTGTCGCTTGTTCAGGATTCTTCTGCCATACTTAGAATTCTTGCAGATAATGGTGCTTCTGTTCGTGCCGGACGAATGGTTGGTGCGTTCCGCCATATCGGAAAGGATGAAATTGCGGATGATATTCTCAGGACAATGCGAGGATTCGGATATGATGTAAGGGAGACCGATCCTTTTGAGAAGCCAGCAGATGAGTCACTGACATTCAGTTCGCCATATGAAGCAAGGATTACTCTGATGTGGAAAGAGATGAGGGAGCAGATACTGCCTCTTATAGACAAGCCGGAGAGAAAGATTGACGACGTCAAAGGATATATGAATACTTTGGATGTGAAGTATAAGGATGATGCCTATCACTCATTGTCAATTGAAGGATATAAAATATCAGCAGAACTTATAGAAAAGGTTAGAAGTGGTAACTGGAGGCCTGATGAAGAAGACAAAGAGAATAAAAATGCTTTGGTTGCCAGAGGATACTATCTCGCCTTCCAGACTGTGAAGGAAAGCGTCAAGTCTGTTCTTGAAGGATCTGATGCGGGTATGACCGTAAAGAAAGATCACCAGCAGTGGTATCTTCAGATGTGGTCGCCGTTCGTAGGTGTCGGACTCCTTAAGGCTTCTGACCTTATCGGATATCGAAATAATCAGGTGTATATCAGAGGCTCGCTGCATACTCCGTTAAGTCCGGACAATGTGCGTGTGGCAATGCCGGTGCTGTTTGATCTGTTGAAGAATGAGCCGAATGCTGTGGTCAGGGCTATCTTGGGACATTTCTTCTTCGGATATATCCACCCATATATGGACGGAAATGGCAGAATGTGCCGCTTCCTTATGAATGTGATGCTGGCTTCCGGAGGTTATGATTGGGTGGTCATTACGACTGACAAGAGAGCAGAATATATGGCAGCCCTGGAGTCTGCAAGTGTTAAAGGTGACATCCTGCCGTTTGCAAACTTTATTATATCAATGATTGCATAGAGGTAAAAGAATATGAGAGTAAAAAAGATATTTCCAGCAGAATGGCTTGCTATGAAGCCGTATAATAATCCGGATTCGGTGGATTTGTATTATGTCTCCCTGGCCAATAAGGTGATGGGCTTTCTTGAGAAGTCTGAAGTGGCGGATTATTTTATAGATGAATTGCTCATACGGAAAGCCAGTCTTTATCTCACATCCTGGTTTGAAGATATCTGTTCAAATCTCGGAATGTGGGCACTTGTTAACAAGGAGTGTCTGGCACGTTATGGCGCTATGCTTCCGTTTTATGATGTGTCGGAGTATTATGAGGGCGAGGTAAACCCTCAGGATTTGTCATTGCTCTTATGGCATTTTATGCAGGTCAATAATGAAAAGAATACATTGATCAACCCGGAGAATCCTTGGCTTCTCAAGACAGCGTTGGAATTGACAGCCTTGTTTGATGAAGAATATGAATCCGCTCCGGAAAATGAAAGGTTATATACTTTTATACATAATGAGCGCATAGGGGATAATTGGTGGGAGTGCCGTAAACTTATGGAATGGTTTCATATGTCATCATATGTCTTTCTTGGTGCGCCTGAAGCCGTTGCTGAGGCAATTGCTGATTCTGAATTCAAGGATATGCCTCTGCCAAAGAGAATGTATATGACAGTGACGGAGCATATGTTCAATTATAAACATAATCTGCTTTCTTTCAATGTGCAGCAGTGGTTGGGAAAGATTACTAGAAATACCGTTTTTGACAAGATAGAGAGGACTAAGCCTTCGATGTTCTTATATAAAGAACGGAAAACTACTCGCTTCTGGCTTTATGATATGGTGGAGGATAAGGAATATGGGGTTGAGATGGATTCGTTCGCAGATGGAGAGTCTCCGATTCGTAATTATGTAGAGGATAAGACGCTGGTCTATACAACTCTGGTCAAGTTTAGCGGAAAGTATTTCATTTCCGGTCTGATGACTGAATTGCGTGGTGTAGGAAATGCTAAAATTGATGATGCAGTGGAAGAAATGAGATGTCAGAGGGAGTTAGAATCTCAACAGAAAGAAAATTATCCTGTATTTCTGGTGGCTTCCGGAGGTTTGCCAGCTGTTATCGTTAAGGATCGGGAGGCTGTGAAGAGATTTTTTGTGGAAAAGTTAGAGTTTACAAATGCTGATGAATTCGACTTGCCGCCAATTGTTCCGAATGCCAAGTGTTATGCAATCTATGGTGATCCTGTAAACGGTTTGTGTATATCTCCGAATAATGGTCAGTGTATCTCATTGCCGGAGAATAAGTTCTATAAGAAAGAGACGGCAAAGAAAGATGGAATAAGTTTCTATGTAAATAATGGTTCGGTGCCGTATCGGGTAGCCTGCATTCTTCACGATAAGGGACTTATTCCGGATGCGGCTATCAATAGTCTTAAGGGCTATGAATATGGTCGTGATTTCCTTCATAAAAATGGCGACTTCTTCTTGGACTATTTCTATCACTCTACGAGGGAGTATGATTTGATGCCGTTTATGAGTTCAGTTGAATAATGTAAATTATATTCGCATTCGTCAGAATTTTTGTTGAATTTCACAGATCAAATGTCGTAATTTATGTGCAAGTACAAGTGGAATGCGACTTGATTATTTAAAATCAATGAATAGTCTTTTTTATATGGGTAAGTTTCAAACAAATATAGATTATATCGATGTCGGATAAAAAAGATAATATAATTGCCTGTAGTGAATGTTTCAAGGATGCGGCATTTAAATATATGATATCTTTATATGGAGGTCTTGATAATACAACTCAGTGTCCTCATTGTGGTAAATATAATGGTTCGAAGCTTGACTTGACATCATTACTTTATGTTATGCAGTTGTTTTTTGTGAATGGGACCGTACATAGAACTGAATATGGTGGGGCTCCGATATTACAAATGAATGATTGTAGAGCTTATGAAGACATTGAATCAATATCTGCTGATCTTAATGATGATTGTAGATTGTTGTACCAAATGACAGGTTGGTGTGTCTTTTTTTATGGACCAAGACTTTGTATGGTAGGCTTTAATGATATCTTAGATGATTTAAGGTCAGACAGAATAAATGAAGCTATAAATGTAATATTATCTTCATATCCAGTCGTTATAATGGATAAGTCTTTATATTATTATAGGTTGCGACTTAATCCTAAGAATCCAGATGACGTAAATGAATATGATACTCCACCAGCAACAATCTCGAGAACTTCTTATGGCCGTCTAGATTCTCAAGACAACAATCTTATATATCTGTCGAGTGATCTTGAGACCTGTATTCATGAGTGTCGAGCGACGGTTGAGGATAATATCTATGTTGCCTCATTAAAAGTGAAAAAAGATTTACGTCTATTGGACCTAACGGCTTACTTTGATGAGAAATGTACAGAATTCGAAAGTGTTAGGTTAGCAGTTCATCAGTTGTTTTTAGCATCGTCTCATTCATATGAGATATCCCGTCAGTTGGCAAATGCTATAAGGGATAAAGGATATGATGGAGTTGTCTATCCTTCATATTTCTCCCATATTCGTAACGGAAATGATCCCTTTGTTGATTATTATGGAGGTCTTTCTTATTTTGTTTATGACGAACATTATGCGGAGGCATCTCAAATACGGAATTATGCGATATTTGGTTTCCCGATTCAAGAAGGTAAGTTAGAGGTTGTGAGTGTCAATCGTATTAGGATTAAGCAAGTTAAATATGATATGATACTTTGTCCGAATATAGAGTAATTTGGATTGTATATTATATTCGTATTCAACGAACCTACTTATCTGGCAAAATATTTGGAGATGTATCCATTTGATGTTAAACGTGGTTTTGTGAATGTTCAAGGCCACGATTTGACATATCCTTGTGTTTTATGTGGATGAAGATGTTGAAGGGTAAACAATAATAAAATAATATATGGATGCTGTTCAAGAAGTAGATTCTCTGATTGGAATGGTGAGGACTTTGTTATGTAACTCAGGACAACCTAGATTTATCACTCCGGAATATCGTGAATTTCACGATAGGTTAACTGATTTTATCTATCGGAATCATTTGGATGAGACTGAAGATTGGGCGGTTATACAGATGAATTTAATTTATAGGTCAAATCAGGTAATGGTTCCCAGGGAGGCTGATACAATATTAGTTCGTCTTGAAAACATTAAAAGAATGTTATTGAAAAATGCTCACGAACCATTCTGGCTGTATATTCATCCGCAGATATATGGTGTAGCAAAAGAGAGATTTGCCAGTGGGCTTTATGCTGATTCTATTGAGTCTGCATTTAAGGAGATTAATTCAAGAGTCAAGCGCATCGTGAAAAAGCAAAGGGACGTTGAGTGTGACGGTGCGGATTTAATGAGAAAGTGTTTTTCTGAGAACAACCCCGTTCTGACAATAGCCGATATGGATACGGAGAGCGGACGTAATGTTCAAAAAGGATATATGGAAATGTTTGCAGGAGCAATGACCGGTATTAGAAATCCTAAGGCTCATGAAAATCAGACTATTACAAAGGAGGATGCTATAAGAAAACTGAACTTTGCAAGTTTACTGATGTATAAGGTCGATCTGGCAGTTAGAAATACGAGAATTTCCGAATAAATAATAAAGAATATGTGTGGTGAGAGAACAGGAGTAGATAAAGTGCTGGATTGGGTAGTGCCGGTCAGGTTGAGTGGGAAACGGATGAGTGTTGAGGTGGAGAGAGGTGTGAAGATTATGCTGTCTCTTATATTGTTGGCTACAATTCCGTATCACGCCATTAACAAGACTCTTGATGCGTTGCCTCCGGATGCGGCAGACAGTGTGGTATGGACAAAGTTCAGTTTGTATCTGTTGTGTGATATTGTTGTTTATATCGGGGTTATCGCCGGAATCCTGCTTCTGAAGCCGTTTGTGCTGGAACTGATTGAGATCATTGAAGAACTCATCAAAAAGAAGACTGAAACCAGTGATAAGGACCCATTAATTCAAGAGGTCGTTCCGATGGTGACCGTTGAGCCGACACAGCTGTCTTTGCCAATATCAAGCAACACTGTCGAGAGAATTTCAGAACCGGAATCTGAAATCCCGACATCACTTACTCAGGAGCAGGAGTCACAAAAGACAAATACCTACCTCTCGTCAGCCATCAATGAACCGGCCCTCAAAGCCTTCATCAAGTCGCACCCCAACCGTTTCAGTTCAGGTGAAGATATGGCAATCTTCTATTTCCTGATGACCGACAAGGATTACATAGGAACAAGCAAGAAGGACTTCCATACCTTCATCTCCAGCCTTATTGACTGCGTGGGGTATACACAATTATCCAATGCCTGTGCGAAAGTCAAGCCGATTCTCAACGACAAATGGCACGATGCAAATGAAGAAATGGCGAATAAATATCAAGACCTTTGGGAAGATTTGCTGATATTTATACTCAATTAAAGATGAGGCGTTTAGAATGAGATTACATTCTCTACGCATATCCTTTCCTTGAGATGTTCCGGTATATTGAAGTCTGCAAAAGCGCTTCCAGACTCAGTGTGTATCGGTATGATGGTATCATTGGGGTTTATCATACATAATAGACTTTCCAGAGCCTCTTTTGAGGCGTGTCCTGATGTGTGGCAATATTCAAAGTTCGGGAACTGCTTCACGAATTCAAAAAGGCTGTCATTGTAAGCTTTATGGTCAGGAATGATATATCCCTTGAACATTGAATATATGATGCAAGTCTCGTCGTTTTTGCAGAACGGCATTACCTGGTCAATGATCTTTTGGAACTTGTCACTCTTTCTGATGAGCATAGTAAAACCTCTGTCCTTCATCCATTCTATGAGTTTCGTGTTGCCGGCCTTGTAGTCATATATCTTGTTGCAGTCAAATCGATACAGATATTCGCTGTCTTTATAAGCCTGAGCAAATAACTCGAACATTTCCTTTTGGTATGAATCGCATACAAGAGGCTTGGAGACTGTATGAGCCTGATATATAGACCATAGTCTGTCCATATCCGCAGAGGAACAGAGGATAAACACATTCTTGTATTTGCGGATATGCCTGTGGAATTCCTGCTGGATCTCATTCTCAGGAACAATGCTCTTGGCAGGTTGCCCGACATTTGTCCCCTCTGTAATCAGGATGTCTATTCCTTTGGGAATGATGTATTTATCCATCATTCCGGATAATCCTTTACCCAAATATCCGTGATCCCTGAAATCGCCTGTATGGAGAACCTTCTTTCCGTCGCATTCAATCAAGAACATATATGAGTCTGGTGCAGAATGACTCACATTGTATGGCGTGATGCTGATGTCACCGATGACGGTCTTGTGAATCCTGACTAATTCTCTGAAATCCTTGAGAGCCTCGAGATTCGCTTCGGCTTGATACCTCAATGCTTCTGCGTGTCTCATATGACTGTTAAGATGCAGCATTATGTCTATAGCCAGTCTGCCCATATACTGTGGAATGCCTCTTTTATGTACCTCGGCAGCAAATCCGAGATGATCGCCGTGAGAATGGGTATATAATACAGCCGAACAACCTTTCAGAAGTTCATCCATATTTTCAGGAATATCATATTTGTCTTCGGAAGGAGTATCGCCTTCCGGGAGATTATGCCCAAGGTCAATTAGAATCCTGGTGCCTGAGCCGGATTCGATTTCAGTGATACATGGAAAAGCCCTGTGCGCGTGACCCCCGAAGCCCAGTGCCGTTGACCCTCGCGGTCCAAAATTCGCTGACCCTTTAAGTGCCATATAAAATTGACCCCTACCTATGTGATATAGGCAGGGGATTTTTTGTAGTTTTAGT
>JAFZFH010000075.1 GCA_017555965.1 Bacteroidales bacterium | reverse complement strand
TGAGCCGGCCAAGGCTAAGTTCCCGGTTCCTCATAGAAGGACTACATCTGAAGATAGGGACAGAATAATGAATGATATTAATAGCAATCTTTAATACAAGAGTATGGAATTTCTTTATCAAAACTGCTTTTGGGACCATGAGTCCTTGTTTACCATGCCGGTGATGTCTGCTGATGCAAAGTCGTCATGCACTATGTTTGCATCCTATGACGAGCCGGAGGTCGTTACTATTGCTAATCTACAGGTTGACAGTAAGGTAAGAGGAGAAGGACGTGGACGTGAGCTCCTACAGTTCTGCGAGAAGATGGCTCGTCAGAAGATGTTCGATAAGATTCAGCTCAAGGCCCAGTCCGGATCGTGGATGATGAAGTGGTATATCAGGGAGGGGTATGAACCGTTTTCCGAAGATGATAGCACCGGAGTGATGTATACCTGGTTGGAAAAGGACCTTAATAAGGAACCTCGTAACACCTCGTTTTTTGCTTAATCGTCAGAGAGCTAATCAGCTATGCCTGCTTTAAGCTTAGAAAAAGTCAGCCAAAATCGCACAAATTTGTCGATTTTGGCTGACTTTTATCGTTATCTCCGTGGAGACCTCTGCTGACCTCTTGGTTCAGGTTTGTGTCCTTTTGGCGGAGGTGGTGGATTGTGAGCGAAGTCACGTGGACCTCTGTCTCTTCTGTCCTCCAGCAGAATTCTTTCTGCCTCCTTCTTTGAGATCTTCACTCTGTACTTCTTCCAGTAGAAGTCCTGAAGTCTCGCAATGTCACCCTGACTGATAGCTTTCATAGGTCCGCCTGGTCTTCTACCTTCGTGCATCTCCATTCCAGGTCTCTTGTGGTCCGGTCCACCTTTCTTCTGAGCATACATCTGCACCTGTGAACCGAGTAGTAGTATCATAGCTGATACCATTAGAATTCTTCTCTTCATAGCCTTTCAGTTTAATGGGTTCAACAATAGTCTTTCTTGAGTACTCACTTACTTAGACATGTGACCTGCTGAAAGGTTTAATCCAGCTCGGTTAGCCCTATGACTTGTACTTGCCTTGCTTGTTTGGATCTATGAAGTTCTGCGAAATCATTTCAGCGACCCTGATTGCATCAAGCCTGTCCAGTTCCTCTTCTTCTGGAAAATCTGAGGTGTCAGCACCAATCATTTCTAGGAAATCCTTCATTACACGTGGACTTAAGACGATAGGTTCCTCCTCATCATCTCCATCGTCATATTCTGGATCTTCCTCCATGTAGGCCTCTTCATCCATTCCTAAAGGCTCGTTAAGTCCAATGAACTTAGAGAAAAGCTCGGTGGTTCTGAACTTTTCCGGTGTTTTGAACGTCAGTCCCTTAAGGTATTCATCGTCCTCAAATTCAATCAGACCGAGCCATGCCAGGAACCGCTCTATGGTCCTTGCAAAGAAGGACTCTGATATTTCACCAGGAATAGTTTCCCAAGGAATCTCGTTGAAGAAATACCTGAGCCTGTAATGCCTTTGGCCGTACTCATGAAGACAATGGCTTATGGATTCGAACTGGCCGTTGCTCTTGCTTAACTGTACACACAATAACTGTGACAAGTCATTGAAGGGACCTATCTCATAGTTATCGACGTAGTATGGGTCCGCAGTGGTGGAGAGGGCTCTCATCAAATGACGGAACAGCTCATCAGGCTTGCCTACAACCTTCTCTCCTGCCTTGGTCAAAAGCAGCATCCCTTTGCGTTTCTTGGCAAGGCCTGTTTTAAGGAATAGCTCCCATATGTGACAAAGCGAGACGCAGTTTATATGGTTACCTAACTTACTGAGACCCATCTCTGTGAATGGGTCCTTCGGTCCAAGCGGGTATATTTCCTTTACAACCTTGTTCGGAAGGAATCCGGATTGGGTAAGCTTGATCCCTTTCATGCAGAGCTCCAGCAGACGCATATACTGCCTGACAAGAGGAGACTGAAGGAAATCATCACTGCATTCCAGATCCTTGACGTATGCCATGCCATATCCTTTCTTCCATATGTGCTCGAAGCTTTCAGCTATCTGATCCTTGCTATAGTCAAAGTATCTTTCCGAGAGAGTCATAGGTGGATTTTTTATCCTACAAATATAACTGCTATGACCATACGTTCGACGAATGTGTACACGTTATTTGCAAAAGAAAAGAGCAACTCAACTTCCGTCGGCTGCTCTTCTAGTGATTTACTTAATGTATAGTGAATTAGGTCTGGATACCTTGAATTCCTTGATTACTTCACCTGGTTCTTGAACTCAGCGCAAGGCTTGAATGTAGGAACCTTGTGCTCAGGGATGATCACTGTAGTATTCTTGGTGATGTTTCTGGCAGTCTTCTGTGCTCTAGTCTTCACCTCGAATGTACCGAATCCTCTAAGGTATACGTTGTTCTCCTTTGCAAGGGAACCTTTTACTGCTTCCATGAAGCCCTCTACTACTGCGCCGACTGTTGTAGCCTCGATGCCAGTGCTTTTAGAGATTTCTTTTACTATTTCTGCTTTTGTCATATCGTAACTCTGTTTATATTGGGTCGCAAAAGTAAGTCTTTTTTCCTGAAATCCGACATCCGTCAGTTAAAATTGATGATAGAGCATTAATCGTTTCCTCTGCAATGAAAGAAAATACAGATAAACATATCATATAGAATGTGACCAAACGGAACGCATATGAATCAGATATTGAAAATTGGACAAGAGGTTGCCGGATTCCGTGTAACGGAGTACTGCAAGACGTATGGAGCAAATAATGCTCAGAGCTATAAGGTTGTAGATGACAGGGGTGTCACTTCAATCATGAAGATTATGGTAGACGGATGCACCTCCATCGAGTTCGCTGAAATCGCTACAGGCCTGATGAAGGCGAAGTACTCTTTGCCGAGGCTGTTGGGTACTGGAACAGTCAATATAGAATCGATAGACTACCAGTACCTCGTGAGAGAGATGAATGAAGGAGTGAGGCTATCGGATTTACTGGATGATGGACAGGTTTTTACTTGGGAGGAAGCTGTAATCATTATACAGCAGGTCCTGAGTGCTCTCTGCGTAATGCATATGTCGGGTATAGTACATAATGATGTCACTCCTAGGAATGTCTTCATTGATGATTTTGATGCTACATTGGTCGGTTTCGGCCACCTGTCACCTGCGCATAAGGCTGTAGCTCGTCTTGACAAGTCACATCTTAATCCGTGGTATATGGCGCCAGAGACTTTCCGGAACCGTTTCAACGTAAAGAGTGACATCTTCTCAGCCGGAGCGCTCCTTTATAACATGATCTTCGGCACTGAACCGTGGCGGGAGTATCAGCCTGATGCCGCATCTGTATCAGACTTGAGGGAGGCGAGGATGACTCCTGCAAGTATCATCTGTTCTAAGGAGGACAGACTCACTCGGGCACAGAAGGAGATTCTTTGCAAGATGCTTGAGCCTGATCTTGATAAGCGTTATGAAAGTGTTCAAGATGTTGTCTTTGCAATCGCTGACAACATCAAGCATAGCCATGAGAATACCCAGGAGACAAATGTCGGTCAGGATGACGGGATCGGAGTTGATGCGGGAGTAGTGGAGATGGATCCGGATTCTGACCTTCCGCAAGGATTTGCTGCCGTGGCCGGCATGACAGGAGTGAAGGCGATGCTCTCAGATGAAGTCATGTATGTGCTCAAGAATCCTGACAAGGTCAAGAAGTACAGGTTGAAGGTACCTAACGGAATGCTTTTCTACGGGCCTCCAGGCTGTGGTAAGACGTTCATCGCTAATAAGTTCGCCCAGGAGAGCCAGCTCTCGTTCATGATGGTCAAGGCATCAGACATCGGCAGCACCTTCGTGCATGGTACTCAGGGAAAGATCAAGGAACTGTTTGATAAGGCTTCTGCCAATGCCCCGACAATACTCTGTTTCGACGAGCTTGACGGCATGGTGCCGGATAGGTCAAGAGTGACCAGCGAGGCGATATCTGGCGAGGTCAACGAGTTCCTTACTCAGCTGAACAATTGTTCCGATCGAGGAATCTTCGTGATAGGTACGACAAACAGGCCCAACATGATTGATCCTGCCCTTCTCAGGAGTGGAAGGCTTGATAACCTGATCTACATTCCTATGCCTGACGAGGAGGCAAGGAAGGATCTCTTCAGAATCCATCTGACTGGACGTCCGTTGGACGAGGATCTCGATTTTGGTGAGCTGGCCTCAGCCACGGAAGGATATGTGGCAAGTGACATCGAACTGATCGTGAACAAGGCGGCCTTGGAAGCATCGAAAGCCGATGCTTCGATCAGTCAGGAAGTCCTTATGCGAAGAATCTCGATTACACGAAGGTCGGTGTCTGATAAGGAACGTGCCTTTTATGATGAGATGAATCGTCAGATGGAATCATCACCTAGGAAGGAGGAACGCAAGAGGATAGGATTTGTTACTGGACATTAAACATTATTGCATATGAAAACGAAAGATAAAGTTGTTAACGCGTTGACGAAGTTCGGACTTATGCCGTTGGAAGAAGACGGCAAGGTTCACTTCTATTATCAACTGACATTATATGTGTATATCCCCGATGAGGATGACCAGGATTTTGTCGCATTCTATATTCCGGCATTCTATGAGATGTCAGATGGGGAGGAGCTTGAAGTCATGAATGTGATGAACGAATGCAATTCGTTCATGAAGGTGACCAAGCTTCTGATGGATAAGCAGCATGTGAGTGCTGCATGTGAACTCTTTATTCCTGATGATTCAGATCTGGAGGGTGTCGTCAAGAGAGGAGTCTTAGCTCTTCATCAGACAAAGGAACACTTTGAGAAGGAAATGAAGGGGCTGCTGTAGGAATTTTCGAAAGAATTTGATCTGAATACACTCAATGTATAACAAAGGATGTATTATGGAAGAGAAATATGATGTAAACGATTTCTACATGATCGAGTACGTATGCTCGAAATGTGGCAACATCTGCAGCAAGCACGATCACAGCTGCAGAATATGCGGCAATGCAAAGATCAGTAAAACGACTGTATGCCGTTCGTGTCTGGATTACAGGTATTGTCCTGACCCGGACTGCAGCTATTCATCGCATACGGAAACCCTGGTATGCCCTGGATGCGGAAAGTCTACAAAGGGGTGCTATACGATGATAGCAGAGGACCACTGGGGATTGCCGATACCGGCCCAGGAGGATTGCGTCGGCGAGCTGCGTGATGACGATGAGGGAGTGAGAATGGCCAAGCACAGATTTGTATAACAGATAAAATGAAAGAATATATGATGACATTGGAACAGAAGAATGAGAAGGCTTTCAATATGGTTGATTACTCTGATACGCCTTCGCTGCAGTTTGAACTGCTTCACGTGTTCGAAAGCGAACCGGACTGGAGAATGAAGTCGCTGGTGGGATACCATCTTATGAGACGTTACTTTGATGATGAGTCCTTCTTCCCGGAGATGGAGCTGGATATGGAGAACGTCCTTATGCCTCTTCCAGGCAAATACTGGAAGTATCCTTCATGTGCGATGTTCCCTGCATCCCAGGTGGACGCCATGTCCTTTGCAGGCTATGATGCAGATGACTCTTACGGATATCTGATCAACCTCTGTTCGTTTGTGGAAGATGAGCCTGTCATCGCATACAGGCACGCATCAGAGGTCGTCCTCTCCGGTCCGCAGATCATCAAGGGTCTTGTGCCGTACGATGATGATGAACTCCGTCAGAGATATCCGGACTGGTCGTTCTTCAAGGCGGACCGGACTCTGACCGATGACATGACTGCAATGCTGGCAAGCGAGTTTGCGCATGTTCACAGAGTGGAGATCGCGCATCTCTCTCCGGAGGATCACTCGCTGCACAGGATATTTGATACGAACTAAACTAGCTGAATCATGGAAGATAATACAATGAACGATACGATGATGATAGAGGCTACAGCGACGCTGTACGCCATGGAACATGAAGAGATAGTTAAAGGTAACTTTGATCGTCTGTATGATCTTATGGTCAAATCATTCGATGATGAGGCATTCCGTGAGAGACTCAGTAATCTTAGACCTGGCGGAACCGTCACTATAGGGATCGTACTCAAACCGAAGAACGATGCATTATGCTTTGCCAACAAACTCTGGTTTAATGTGAAGAAGAGCGCTTCTCAGTACGGAGTGTGGTATTATCTGGGAATAGGGGTTAACCTTAAGGATGCATACATCAATGAGGGCTTCTACAAGAAATTGTGGATATCACGTGCTGCCATAGGTGACATGGATGAGATTAGCCAGAAGATACATTCAGAAGGTTTCAAGGAGAGGATTTCCAAATCCTTGGCAGAACACGTATCCAATACCTTCTATGAACATGTGCGTAGAATCATGGAGTTTTAATCTTATAAGAAGATAATACATTGGTAATGAAGAAACATACGACAATCATCATCCTGACATCAGTTGTCCTGCTTGCTGTAATCTGTATCATCGGCAATGTCATCACTGTAGCTGACAAGGCATCAGAGCTGAGTCCATGGCTAGGGTATGCGTTCTATGTCATACTCCTGAGCCTGACAGCCGTATTCCTGGTATGGCCGACTATGAAGATCATCTTCACTCCTGAACTGGAACCTTCGGGTGAACTCATGGATGAGGAGGATAGGAAAGAGGCGGAACGGATGGTCAGGAAGTCGGCTCAGAATGTGTTCATACTGACATCCGTCTCGCAGAACGGGGCACTTGATATCTTTACGTGTCTCAGCATGAACATCTCATTGATACGCCGTCTTGTTGATCTCAGAGGCAAGCGCCCCTCATTGGGACAGGTATTCAGACTTTATGTTGCTGTTGCGTCGTCATCAGTTTTGATAGCATCAGCAGATGAAGCTCTCGATGACCTTAATCTCGGTGAACTGCTGGGTATGTCAGGAGTCAATGTGGCAGGAACGGTGTTCAAGTCAGCCGCAAACGGGATGATCAATGCCTTTGTGACTCTTAGAGTCGGCATGACTGCCCTGAAGTATCTCGAAGAGGGAAGTCTCTACTTCAACGAGAACAAGCAGCTTATCCGCAAGGAAATCCGCAGAAAGGCGGTCAAGAGTTTGCCGGCAGTTGTCGGAGGTGGTGTCAAGAACGGCATATTGGGATTGAAAAACTTATTTTAAAACTTGAATCTGATGGGAACCAAGGAAACTTACGATAAACTTCTAAAGCTGATTTACAGGGATGCTGATTGTTTTGGAGAAGATATCAGTATGACAAAGCGTAAATTGGAACTAGTCAAGGTCTTGCAAGGTCTCGGACTCTTTTGCTTTTACGATCATCAATACTTTGCACCGGCAGTCTCTTACCGAGGCCACAAGTTTGTGTTTGATATGGTAGAGCCTCATCAATTGGGGTTCTATGCTGATATTGCATCTTTCGATATGGATGACTATGATGTCAAGTGTGAACTTTCAATACTTCGGTAAAAATTTACCGCACTAAAAGTTAAACATTGGAAGCCGGATATCCGGTTCCGCTATATAAAAGTTCATTGAAATACTGTCAATAACTGTCGCTTGAGCTAGCTGATGAAAGGTTCAGAAAAGACTCTGAAAAACAGTCTAAAATATTGATAATCAGACAATAAAAATATTGCATAAGTCGCTGATTATTAGTAACTTAAAGGTGTCGAATCTTTTAGTTATGAATTCATCAAACCTACTTATGCAATACCAATCC
>JAFZFH010000074.1 GCA_017555965.1 Bacteroidales bacterium | reverse complement strand
CATTTTCGCAAATATACAAATTTCTGCTCTCAAAGCAAAATGCATGCATGAAGAACATTCTTTCGTCTTGTTTTCAGTATGTCAAAGAACTTTGGGATCCCTCGTCAAGCCGGGGATGATTCTGGTGATGCCTGGTATGACTCCATCCGTCATGCCCGACCTCAATGGGCATCTATTCCTTCTTCAGTGCCTCTGCAGGGTTCGTCCTGGCAGCGCGGAGCGTCTGCCAGAGGACGGCGAGGATGGCGATCACGAAGGACAGGGCGATTGCGGACACATATATCCAGAATGTGTTGCCGACCTTTACAATGGAATTCAATGACAGCCGACTTAGCAGGAAGTATATGAGCGGCAGGGCTATGATGTCCGCGATAAGCACGATCTTCATATATGCCTTGATGTTTCTGACAGTCTCTGTCCCGATTGTTCCGCCGAAGATCTTTCTGATGGCTATATCCTGCCTTCTTTCGGAGGCAAAGTAAACGCTCATACCCGTGAGTCCCAGCATAGTCATAAGTATTACCAGAATCATCATGGTCCTAATGAGGACTATCATAGCCTTTTCTTCTGAAATGTTGCCTTTGTGAACCTCCATCACATAGCTTGAAGCATAGCCGAAATGCATGATGTCCGTAATTTCCTCTCCGGATATTTCCGAGTATGCATCCGCGATTATCTTTCTTGCTGTCGCATGATCAGGAATGGTCTTTATAGCCAGCTGCTTCATCCAAATGTTTTCTCGCGGAGTTACCAGAACAAATGTGATCGCTTCACCAGGACGGTCGCTCAGTGACGGATAATCCTGTATCATGCCTGCTATATTGGTCGTACTGATATTCTCTGTCTGGAGGATCTTTTCCAAAAGGCCGGGGATTTCATCACATTTCTGCTGTGCCTGCGGTGTCATCCAGATACCATATTTGTTATCATCGCTTGCCTGTGACAAGATGTCAAAACCGAACGAATCGAATGCATCCGCGTCGCAGCGGATATATGAATATAAGGCAAATCCCATATCGGAATACTGAACCGCACCCTGTGATGCAGACCCTGGAATATTGTCCGTCAGACCGATATTCAGTATCTCTGGTCTTCCTTTCAGGATATCGAGCATTCCTTCTGTATTGAATTTTCCGTTTCTCGGCGCGAACCAGAATACATCATCGACATCGCAGTTGTAGTCCACATTACGTAACTGAGAGAACTCTGCCTCCATATATAAAGTGATCGCAATGAGCACAACGGAAAGAAGACTCTGGAATCCGATGAAGATTCTGCTCATTGTCTTCTTGCTATGGTAGCGGAAATCCCCTTTAGTGACATCCAGCGGAGTGAAATGTGAGACGATCAGAGCCGGCACTATTCCGCAGATGAGACCCGTAATGACTATCAATGCAATGAAAATAAGGATATTGGCTGGTGTCCATGACAAAGCCAAGTTGCCGGTTCCTGCTCCGGTGTTGTTCATGAATGAATTCCATACATCTGAAGTGATGTCACTAAGGAGAAGACCGAAAACAAAGCATATGGTCGTAAAGGCCATGGATTCAAGACAGTATTTGAAGACGATGTTTCTCTGGCTTGCTCCGTTGAGTTTTCTCATGGCCATTTCCTTCGCTCTTTTCGTTGTAAGGGCTACATTGAGGTTGATGTAGTTCAGCAGAGGTATGCTGAAAAGTACGACACAAAGTATTCCCAATATGATGAGCATGGATATAGGATTGCTTTCTATTCCTATGTATGCAGACTCATCTGTGGTTATCTTGTCATACCTGATCAGATCATATGTGTCATAAAATGCATCATCTCTAAAATCCTCTCCCCAAAAATCAATGATGACATCATAGATCTTGGCCTTCACCTCATCCATGTCCGCAGACGGATTTACCGAGAAGAAGGTCATGGAACCTCTATACTCATATAAGTTCTTATTCTGTCCTGACTTTCTTATAGGCTCATTGTTCATAAGGATATCGCAGCCGGAAAGCACGCCGTTGCCATATTCGTCAAAGACAGCGTTTACAATATATCTGTTCCAGTTGTGATCTATTTCCCTTCCGATTACAGGACCATCCTTTGCCAGATAATCAGCAAATTCCTTTGAAACTGCGATACCATTGGGAGTGTCCAGAAAATCGATGCCGCCT
>JAFZFH010000011.1 GCA_017555965.1 Bacteroidales bacterium | reverse complement strand
TAGGCGTATTTGAACCTGTATTCAATGTTACCAACTGTAATATCATTCTTAAAAGAGTTTGGTTATATAATTACTCTATTGGGCTTGTGAATTTACATTTAGGATAGTTAGAACATCCTTGACAAGACCGATGTTGCTTACCGTTGCTATTGACTCGTCGCTTGAAGTCCAGGTACACTTGGATGATATCTCGCTTGTACTTGGTGCCTCCGATGGTGGCTGCGACTACAAGTCTTGTCTTTCGTGCGGTGAATGACGAAGACCAGCCTGTAGCATCAGTCGTAGTGCTGTTTGGATAGCAGTAGAAGAGGTATGGGGTAGTCGGAGTGAGCGATGCGCCATTGGCTACCGATGAGCCTACGCTCTTGAATGTGAGTGTCGGGTGTGATGCCACATAGGTGCTGCCGTCGATGATCTGTCCGGTGGCTGTAGCTCCGTCCTTGCGTCCCATCTTGTTGTACCATGTAGATACTGATGCCGTACCTGCAAGGTTCTGATTACCAGCGACATTGATGAGTGTCACATTGTTCACGGTAAGAGCTCCGTAAGAACCTGGAAGAGAGTTGTTTATCTTCTGGAGTGCTACTCTGGCCACAAGTCTCTTGACCGCTACGCTTGCTGTAGCTGCACTGCTGCCCACTGTGCACGTGGTAGAGCCGGCCATAACGAATCCTGTGGTCTCGGTCGTGCTGTTCGCGCCAAGGTCCACAGCTGTGCTCTGGAGTGCGGAAAGGGTAGTGATTGATGAGAGGTTGGGACCGTTCACCACTGCCCATACGGTCTTGCTGCCGGCAGTCGTGCTGATGCTGATGCCGCTGGTCTTAGTGTCGGCATCCACATAGGCGTTCAAGGCTCCTGAGGAGTCGAACACGAGCACCTGGACATCGTTGACCTTGGTCTCGTATGTCTGTGCAGTTACATAGCTGGTCGCTCTGGTCTGAGGCTCGTCCTCGAAGTCCAGAGACACATTGAGGGTGGCCTTTGTCTCGGCCTCCTGACAAGGCTCGCAGTCGGAGTTCTTGTCGCATGAGCATGCCATAGCTGCTATGGCTGCCATGATGAAAAGTGTCTTCTTCATTTTATGTGTGATTAAAGTTGGTGTTGGCTAAAACGAATATTCGAATTCATCCTCCGGCTGGGCATTGAGCCCGTAACGCCTGATGAGGACGGATATCTCCGGATCGAGGTTGCCTCTGTGGACGTAGGTGGGATCCTGCGAGCAGGAGCGTACATAGCACTCCACGGCTTTCTGCTCTTCACCTCTTCGGCTGTACAGCACTGCAAGCATGTAGTTCACCTGGGAGTTCCTATCTAGCTTCTCAAGGATCTGCAGCGCGCTGGCGTTGTAGTCCATGCAGAGGTAGGCTATGGCTGTGTTGTAGTCCTCGTATGGTCTCAGAAGTGTGAGAGCTGTCTCATAGTCCCTGTCCCTGATGGCCTGCACTCCGTCCATGTATGTCGAATCCAGGACCGTCGTGTGGACGGTGTCCTTGACCATTCCCTTGCGGTGCAGGTGGAAGTCGAACCGGACGGTCCTCAGACGCGGATAGAGCTTCTCTCTGAGATATCTGTAGTATGGGAACTTCTGCATTGCACGTTCCCTTGCGTCAATGTCCAGGTGCGAGGAAAGGTTACAGTAAGACTCCTTCTGCTCTGCAGTCAGGACCGTGTCCTTCTCGATGAGCCGGTCAAGCATCTGCCAGTTCTCTCCGTTGCTTCGGCCTATCATCGGGATCTCCGCTCGCTTCTCGATGATGATGTTTCCGTCCTCATCCACCGCGAATCCGCGTTCTCTTTCCAGTGAGTCCTGATAGGAGTCCATCCACCTGCTGAAGTACTCTGAGATACCTTCAGAACGCCTTTTGGAGAGCCTGTCGTTATATCTCAGGTCTCCTTCCGGAG
>JAFZFH010000010.1 GCA_017555965.1 Bacteroidales bacterium | reverse complement strand
TTTGTATGGGGTACAAGACACACCACTTGTAAGGGAAATGACAAAGAGGTGGTTGGTGGGTGCTATACAACGTATCTATGAACCAGGTTGCCAAAATGATAATGTCCTTATATTAACAGGACCACAGGGTAGTGGTAAATCTATGGGGGTCAAGTCGAAATGTAACAATAGGAGTGTAGTAGGGTAGAGGGATAAATGGTAAGAGTATCAAAGAGTTAGGGATTGAATTTGAGGGTTTGAGGGTGTAATACGAAATGTGACATTTGCAGGTCGGGGGCGTTACATTTTGAGCCGGTTTGAACGGACTTTTCAAAATAGAATGATACATCGCTATCGAAAAGGGCTAAAAAGGGTCTTATTTCGGTGGCGTTTTTCTTTATATATAGACGTGCGGAATCCTTTCTGAAAGTGTTTCTATGGCGGTTTTATGGGCTAAATAGGGGAGGGTGGGGAAGGAATAACCGGAAGCACTTTCAAAACTTGAAAAATAGTCTTTCAAAAGGGGCTTTTTGCCCTTCGAAATAGGGGTGTCCTGGGGCTTTCAAATTCGAGCGATCTGAAAAATGGGTGGACAAATGGGTGGACAAATGGGTGGACACCACTTCGGAGGTTATCAAGTCGAAAAGTACGTAATGGGTGGACACTTTTTGCGTAATGGGTGGACAAAAATCGGTATAAATAAATGCGTTAAAAATATAGTTAATATCCGATACTATATGGTGAAGTGCAATAATGTGTGGCTATAAATACCCTTTAATACAAGGGTGTTAAACGACGCTATAAATATGTAAACGACTGACGGATAGCGAGTAATGTGTTATTTACTGCTATCCGTCAGTCGTTTTTGTGTGCGTGATCCTGATTTAGCCCATTGTGTTGAACCTTACACTGGCTTTTACGAGTGCCAAAGCCCGGATCGAATTAGCCGGGATTTCCTTTGGTGCGTGGTGCGGATTATGGCTAACCAGGCGAACCGTATCCTCCCTGTCGCCCTTCTGAATGTATTTGATCGTGATGTAATCCTCCCCGTCAAGAGAGAATGAGAGAAGATACATTTCTCCCCAGAAGATGTGCTGCACTTCTTTATATAATACGATGTCGCCACTCTTTAGAAGCGGATACATTGAATCTCCCCTGACATATATCGCCCCATCACAAGGGGGGAGGTCAGGAATCTGGAGATAATCCGTAGGTTCCTGAGTGTGCTTCGCTTCAAAGAGTGCCACAAGTCCAGCAGCTGCGTTCAGATCGTAGAGTGGCACGGACTGGAGGTCGACAGTGCGATCCGTCCGCATTTTGAAGTCTTCTTTCACTTCTGCCGGAATCGGTTCGGCAGAAGATTGAAGCATCTCTCCCCTACCATTCAGAAGCCATTCGGCAGAAATGTTCGCATTTGAGCATACTTTTACAAGCACATCGTATGAAGGCTTGCCTTGCCTGGTACCGACAATGTTCTCTACCACAGTGGCTGCCACTCCGATAGTTCGGGCAAATGCTCTCTTATTGCCCTTGAATAAGGTCTCTATGACCTTTTCAAATCTCTTATTTATGTCCATTATAGCCCTTAATGTTCGTAAATGCGTAAATAATTCGCAAAAAGTTTTGGATATTCGCTTTTGCGTACTATATTTGCACCGACTTATCACCGATTAAGATTACAAAAGTAGGAAATAATTTTAGAAATCATATAAGTATGAAGCGCATTGAAATTCCAATCGGATTTAAGAAAACCTTGATGGAGAAGTTCCAGACTTCCAGTCCTACCGTCTGGGCTGCCTTGAATTTTATTACCAAGAGCGACTTTGCCAAGCAGATCAGGGCAGAGGCAATCAGGATGGGCGGTGTTACCAAGTCTGATGATCCGGATACTGAATCATTCATCCCTAACTGTGAAACTCGATACGAGAAGGAAGACGGTAAACTTGTCAGGATGGTTCAGAAATTTTCAAACGATGTGAAGCTGGTCGTTCATGTACAGTCAAGCATCATTCAACTCTATCACAAAAAGGACTTGGTGGCGACGTGCCATGATGCAAGATTGTCTGATTGGACAGGATTCACTTATAAGGCTCAGCAGTTGTCGGATTCACTAACGGAGGAGTAATATGAAGGCTACACTTGAGAGACTGCACAGGGAGTATGAGAAAGTCTCACAGGAATATGAGAAGATCCGTGAAAGGCAGAGGGAGATCGTCAGTGATGTGGAGTTCTGGAACCTTGACCAGCAGACACAAATGGAGTATGACAATCTCTGGTCAAAGGCAGGTGAGATCTCAAGACGTGGTTCAAGGATCAAGGAGGCAATCAAGGGAATCGAGAACGCAATGCAGATCATCAAAGAGTTAGAAACAGAAAAACAGTAAAGATATGGTACAAGGATTAACACCGGAGCAGTTCAATCAGGCAATCGCAGTCCTGGCTCAACATCACACAACGAAGATAATGCTCAACTTCCCTCGTAACGGCTTTGTCGGGGATATGGGAAAGACACATTTCAGGATCCATATTCACCAGTGCTGCCCAGGCTGCACAAAGGATCTTCACTCAGCAGGTTTTGACCTCCAGATGGGCGAAGGCGGTCTTGAGGTCATAGCGATCTAAGCGAAGTCTGTAGGTGATAGCACAGGCGGAGCAGTCTCGGATAGTTCAACGGTAGAATGTCTGACGAGAAGACGGGGGTTCGAATCCCTCTCCGGGACCAAATCAAAGTATAATGGAGTATTTCGGTAAAATAATAGCGGTATCTATGGAGGACCTGATAAGGTCCGACGATGGCGAGGCTGTGATCAGTGAAGGTAACTACAAGAAGTCAGTTACCCGTAAGCGGTTCAAAGTCCTCCAGAGGGGATGCAGAGGCAAGAAGGCTCTCATTGAGTACGCTTCTCTGCCGGAAGACATTCGTATCCGCTTCGAAGCGAAATACGGCGATCCTGAAAAGACTATGAAGCAAGAGGAACTATCACTTCCGTATGACTTGGATGCTCAGTCTTTCTTTAATGAGTATATCCTTCCGAATGGAGGTCATCTGCCAGAGCTGAAACAGCAGGAATATACAATCAATGCAAGAGTACTGAATGCACTGCTCGATATGCAGAACACCCAGAAGGCAATGAGGCGTGCCTGCAACAACAACACCCCTGTAATATGGTCAAATGTTGTGGCGGTATCAGAGGAACTCCGTGAGGTTTACGGTCATACCTTGCCAAAGAATGTCGCAAGGCTGCGTGACAAACTCCGCACATATAGCAAGGAGGGTTATGCTTGCCTCGTATCCGGCAAGTTCTGCAATGATAACAATCTCAAGATAACAAAGGAGGCAGGCAGACTGATCATCGCCTTAAGGAGGAGCAGAACCCCTGTATATACCACAAAGCAGCTCTTCGATGAATATAACCGCAGAGCAGAGGCCAAAGGCTGGAAACCCCTCAGTTCTCTGTCATCGCTGACACAGTTCCTTGAGAGACCGGAAGTCAAACCGCAGTGGTACGATGCTGTATATGGCGAGCTGGCTGCAAACAGACTGTTTGACCGCAGGCAGAAGACTCTGATGCCTTCTATGAGAGATTCCCTCTGGTATGGTGACGGAACAAAACTCAACCTTTTCTATAAGGCTTATGAGAACGGTAAACTGGTTGTCAAGACTGCATTCGTGTATGAGGTTATGGATGCCTACAGTGAGACCTTCCTTGGATTCTGCATCTGCGAGAACGAGAACTTTGAAGCCCAGTTTAATGCCTTCCGAATGGCGATTGAATACTCAAGACACAAGCCTTATGAGATCGTGACGGATAACCAGGGAGGACAACGCAGCAAGGTGGCTCAGCAGTTCTTTGCTTCCATCAGCCGGGTTACACGTCCTACCGCCCCATATAACGCATCAGGAAAGAGTATCGAGTCCGCATTTGGACGATTCCAGCACGAGGTGCTTTCAAGAGACTGGAGATTTACCGGAGGCAATATCTCTGCGAAAGAGGCTTGGAAGATAAACAGGGACTTCATCAAAGCAAACAAGGATTCCCTCTATACCTATGATGAACTGGTGGCTGCTTATACAGAAGCTCGCAAAGTATGGAACGCCTTGCCTCATTACAAGTTCGAGACTGCACACGCTGATCTGTACTTGGCAAGCATCAACCCTGAGGCGGTACCGGTATCAGAGCTTGATATGGTGGAACTCTTCTGGATCCAGACAGACAAACCGAGCAAGTTCACTTCCGACGGTATTACAATCCAGTTCCAGAAACGCAAATACACATACGAGGTACTGACCGAGGACGGTATGCCGGATATGGAATGGAGGAGCCAGAACACAGGCAGAGAGTTTTATTCTCGCTTTGATCCTCAGTCAATGGACCGTGTGCTGCTCTATACGAAAAATGCTATGGGATACCGTTTCGAGACAGTGGCATATCCATATATCACAGTCCACCGAAACATTCAGGAGCAGAAGGATGGAGATATGGCGTTCATCAGGCAGGCAGACCAGGCTAACAAGGAGGAAAGGGTACGCAGGCACCTCGAAAATTACGCTCTTGAGATGGAGCACGGTGTCGCACCGGAGCAGAACGGACTCCATACCCCGTCCCTGATGACAGTCAGCAGTGGGGAATATGAGAGACTTGCCGATACGATAGTGATCCAGCCAACGACGGAACCAATCGAGATCGGGGAATATACAAAGCAGTTGAGCAATATCGATTATGATCCTCTCTCTGCACTAAACAGGCTATAAACAATTAACATTCTATATTATGACACAGCAGATGCTTACAAATGACGATAAGATCGTCATCAAGACCAAACTGGACGCTTATGTGAAAAGGTACGGCAGTCAGTCCAAGGCTGCGAACTCTCTCAAGGGCGTAAGCCTCGGAACTATCAATGCCATTCTGAACGGCAATTTCGAGAACATAAGCGATCAGATGTTCCGCAAGATCCAGGCACAGATCGAATCCCAGAAGATGGACGGCTGGCAGTTCTGCAGCACGGCTGCATACCAGGATATCTGCACATTCCTCGAGGATGCACAGAGGTACCAGAATGTCTCTTGGATTGTCGGATCAGCCGGAATCGGCAAGACAACGGCAGCAAGCCTCTATGCCCAGAGCCACCGTAATGTCTATGTCCTACCTTGCTCGGAGGATATGCACAAGTCGGACTTCATCAGCGAACTCGCTATGAAGATAGGTATCCGCACCGATGGCCTGACAGTCCGTGAGAAACTCAATGCAATCACTACCGAACTGGTCAAGATTGAGCGTCCTCTGCTCATCTTCGATGAGGCTGACAAGCTCCGTGACTCGGTGATGTATTATTACATTTCCCTCTACAATGCTCTGGAAGATAAGTGCGGTATGGTGTTCCTTTCGACCCCTTACATCAAACGCAGGATGGAAAGAGGCCTGAGGCTCGACAAAAAGGGATACGATGAACTCCACTCAAGGTTCTGCCGTAAGTTCATAGACATTTCCCCGGTGACTGATTATGAGGTCGTGGCTTTGTGCCGGCACAACGGACTGACGGAGGATAAGGACATCAACGCAGTTCTCAAGGATACAAAGCCTGCGAATTTCGACCTCCGCAGGGTCAAGAAGTCCATTCACAAGCAGAAGAGGATATCTGCCTCAGAGAAGTTATAAAACCCCTTCAAAACCGCTTAAACCATTATTCAGATGGGAAGATCTTTATCAGCAAAACAGGTGCTTCAAGTGAAGCACAAGACAATAAAAATGGGCGGAGTTTGGGGTGATTGCGTCGGGGAGATAGATCGTACAGGGGTTGTCTTCTTTTGGGGGAATTCAGGCAATGGCAAGACCTCGGCAGCAGTATCATTCTGCATTGAACTATGCAGGCAGGGCTTGAAAGGTCTGTATATGTCGAAGGAGGAAGGAATCAGTCTTTCAATGCAGGAAACCCTTGTAAGACTGAACGCAGCACAGTGTGGCAGCAAGCTCCAGTTTGATAACGGTATGGACTGGGATGAGTTTGAACGCAAATGGTCAAAGCCTCGCTCCTGGGACTTCGCTCTTCTGGACTCGATTCAGTACTGTCAGATGAATTACAGACAGTATCTCGCCTTCAAGGAAAGGCACAAGAACAAACTCATCATCATAATCAGCCACTGCGACGGTAGAGTTCCAGCCGGACGTTCGGCGAAGTCCATAATGTACGATGCCGGACTCAAGATATGGGTCGAGGGATACAGGGCTTTCAGCAAAGGCAGATTTATCGGACCGAAAGGATCCTGCACAATCTGGGAGGAAGGTGCTCAGAAGTATTGGGGGGGGTAAAATGATAACCACAAGTAAGGAGACAACACTATGGCAAAAAGAAAATACAGTTACTCAAGATTCTATGCAATAGCCAAAGCCAAGGGCATAGACCTCGAAGTTCACAAGGAGACCCTGATATCGCAGTTCACCAACGGACGCACAACATCCCTGAAGGAAATGAAGCAGAAGGAATACGATGAGATGTGCGACTGTCTCCAGACCGGACGAAAGGCGAATGAAACCCCGGATCAGCACAAGTCAAGACTGAAAGCACACCGTTCGGATGTCCTGCACAGGATTCAGAAACTCGGAGTCGACACGACGGACTGGGAAAAGGTCAATGAGTTCTGCAAGAACCCTCGCATAGCAGGAAAGCCGTTTGCCCTTCTGACCATCGACGAACTGAAGGCTCTTATTCCAAAACTTGAGGCAATCCGGAGAAAACCAAAGAAGCAGCCGGAGCAGCCGAAGCCCCAGGTTCAGCAGCAGAGGCAGTGGATACTGCAAATCCCTATTTCAATGATCACTAATCAATACAAGAGTTAATATGAAAAAGATTATCAGAAAAATTATCAAGTGGCTGTCGAGGTTCGTAGGATGTGAGACAGCGAAGTGTACCTACCGAAACACAGTCTATTTCGATATGGTAGTGCCAAAGAAGGATATCGCCCTGTACACCGATGAGGAACTTGAAAGAATCGTGCTGGCGAAACTTTACGAAGGCTTGAGAGAGGCTCTGACACAGTCGGCTGAATGTATGGAGATCACCTGCACGGCCACAAGGTCAGGAGACTGCATATACAAGATCGAGGTGCCTCTGTGTAACTGCAAATGCAAGCAATAACATACTGGGTTCTGGACGAATTCATAAAGTTTAAGAGACTACAAAGGAGGTGTGATATGAAGCAGTAAAGTGAGACGGGTGGTATGGTAGTCCGCAAGTGTTCCTTAACAGATTTATACTCCATTTTTCAAATGTTACTTGCGGATCAGCGGAGTTCGATTCTCCGCCCATCCCCAAAACGCTGTGAAGCGTAGTATAGATGTTAGACATTATAGCCAATGCGACCAGGATAAGTTCTTTTACATATCGACCTGATTAGCAAGCAGGGTCAGGTCATTTCAGGCAGGTTTTTCCTGTGTTGCCCCTGCCTTTTTTACAGACTATATAAACTCAAGATATTATGCAGAAACTGATGTTTAACGATGAATTCCTCCTGACGGCAGCAGTCGAGGAGGGAGAAAAGACAATGACCCGACGGATCATCCCGGAAAAGGTGCTGATTGAGCAGGGCATTGAAAAGGCGACGGAGGCCTACAGGATGGAGCAGCTTGCCAAGGCTTGCCCTTTCAAGGTCGGTGAGATCGTGGCAGTGGCGATGTCCTACAGCAAGGCGGAGAAACGCCTTAGCCCGTCGAAAAGGGCTGAATACAGGGCGAAAGTGGCAAAGGCTCATAAGAAGGACTTTGCCGAGCAGACCGCCGGATGGGGAAACAAGATGTTCGTCAGGGCAGACCTGATGCCCGTCCAGATCAGGATCCTTGCGATCAAGGCTACAAGACTGAAAGACATCCACGATGACGAATGCCTCAAGGAGGGAATAATGATAATGTCCCCGAGGTTCGTCAAGAATAACAAGCGGTTCTATTATGTGGACTGGAGGGATAAGGAATACTGCTTCGACTCCTTGCAGAGAGCCTTCCGAAGCCTGATAATGAACATCGAGGGCAGGAAGATATGCCTTAAGAATCCCCTCGTGTGGGCGATAGAATTTGAATTGGTAAGTGAAACACTTTAATACAAAACATTATGGATTTAGACAAATTATCAGCATCTGAGCTGGCTGAACTTGAGGCCAGGATTGAGGCAAAGAAACGTGCCGAGAAACAGAAACGTGAGGATGACATCAACGCTTATAAGGATTCCGTTGATGAGTTCGTAAGAAAGATGTATGGCATTCTCCAGCCATTAAGTGACAAACTGGCAGAGGCAAAGAACCTGGTGTTCTCGGAGGCAAATGCGATCATCGACATGAAGGAGTCACTGTACGACACCAAGGTGGATCGTCACAGCAACACCTTCACCACTTCGGACGGAAAACTGACCCTGTCTCTGGGATATCGCACAGTGGACGGCTGGGATGATACGGTGGAGTCAGGAATCTCCAAGATCAAGGAGTATATGAAGACATTGGCAAAGGATGAAGCCGGAGCCAAGATGTATGAACTTCTGATGGAACTTCTCAAGAGGGATAAAAAAGGAAACCTCAAGGCAAATGCCTTGCTCACTCTCGAGCAGCATGCTCAGCGGTTCGGCGACCCTCTTTTCCTTGAGGGCGTGGCAATCATCAAGGCTGCATACCGTCCGACTGAAACGAGCCAGTTCATTTCCCTCATTTACAAGGATGAGCACGGGGTCAAGCATTCGGTTCCTTTGTCTCTCTCAAGAATGGATATAGAATGATACCGAACGAATATAAACTGTTTAAGTATGGCTTCACGGTTCTGAGGACCGTGAGCCATCCTGCTCCAGTCATTTACAAGCTGACGGAGGCAGTTAGGCTCAGAGGCGGTGCACGCCTGGATTGGGAAAAGGTGTCAGTACACAAGTCTAACGCTGCAATGCTCAGGGAACTGGCAGGACTGCTGAAAGACAAAATGACAGTCGTAACCAACGAAAATGACCGGAACCATAACGACAAACTGGTGGCAGCAGGTCTCACGATTATCAGACTTGAGAACGACACAAAGCGAATCAAGAAGTGGTATTCTAACCAGGCATGGCGAATTTACGAGAAGTATGACACTCTTGAGCAGACCAAAGCCAGGTACGATGAATTACTTATGAAAATGTGTTTTATAGAAGGATAACATTATGGGATACAATGCATATATCGTCAAATGCCAGTTTAGGCACCCGGGCATTCAGACATTCACAATGACCGGCACTATCGTAAAAGAAACCGAAAAGTCAAAGTTCACGAAGGTAAGAGTCGAGGAGTGCGCCCGAAAGATGTTCACGGAAGCCTTGCAAAATTCGCTTGATCAGGTGGGCAGAAGGATAAATGCCGAAGACTTCAAAATGACAATAACCCTAAAAGGTGTAAGCAACTGTTTTATTAAATCAATATAGTATGGGAAAGAAAGTTACAGAATTAGAGGAGTACATCCTTGAGCAGATCAAGGATCTTCCAGCAGACCAGGCAAGAGAAATTCTCGAAGAGATTGCAGGAGATTTTCAGGTGATGGCAGAAAATTACAACGATTAGGTATGAAACTCAAGAACATCGAAAAGGCAAAGAATATAGCCCAGGAGTACGGAATCATCAAGGGCACTCTGGAACTGCTGGAGAAACGCAAGGTTAAGGTCGCTGTAAAACTGACCGAAAAGGATGATCCCGATGATGTGATAGTTTGCTTCGGAAACGGATTTGCACCGTACATTACCAAGGCAATATCCGACTACAAGATTGAACTTGAAAGACAGATAGCAGCACTTTGATATGGACACCATACAACATTATAAAGCCAAAATCAAAAAATATGAGGAATTACTTGAAAGGGTGCAGGCTGTTAGAGGCAGAAGTATACCCATATCGTCTCATGCCAAGATGACATCTTTCTCTTACACAGATATAGCCGAATTGAGAGATATTCTCAAGGATATTGTCGAGGGGGAGTTGCAAGAGGCAAAGAAATGCCTTAAAATCTTCGAATAATCAATTACCGCCCTCTTGAGTGCAGGGCGGTAGTTCCAACCAAAACGAAAAGAATATATGGGTGCATTAGTTGAAACCTTGCCGAAGATTCCACAGTGGGAATCGATACCTTATGCTGGCGATTTGGCTTGCCCTTGTGGGAAGTCCGGCTTCGCTTCCTTTCAGAAGAGCCCGAAGATGATTGGCTGGTGCGATACTCCGGAGGGTTTGCAGGTTGTGATGGAATGCCCGGTATGCTTTGAAAAGTACCGCTTTCATGGAAGCCTTAAGAAGTATGATCTTCCTGCCCTCGAATACGGAATGCGCTGTTTTATGTGCTATTGCTCAAATGAGGCAGAACTGCGAAATATAGTCTTTCCGAAAGCCGATTGATAGTTATTTGAAAATTATTTATACCTTTGCCCTTGCGAATCAACATAATTAAGTAAGGGCCTCTGTGATAGAGTTAGGTCCGCGTGAGCCGTTTAGAACGGTACTTGGTAGCCCTTGGGTTATGTTGGTTCGCAGCACGCGGACCTTTTTTATTTAATAAATGTTCTTCAAGTATGCGAACCAACGAGAACGAAGCTGGCAACTCACTGCCACAGGCATTTACATATAATGCCTCCAATCAACAGGTAAGAACCGTAATTGTGGACGGTGAACCCTTCTTTGTCGCTAAAGATGTCTGCGACATTCTGCAATTATCAGATGTTTGTAAGAGTGTTTCTAAACTCGATGACGATGAAAAGCTGATACGAAAACTTTTCGTATCAGGTCAGAATAGAGATATGACACTCGTAAATGAAAGCGGTTTATATAATCTGATATTCAGATCATATAAGCCCGAAGCAAAGACTTTCCGTAAGTGGGTGACATCCGAAGTCCTGCCTTCCTTGAGAAAGACCGGGAAATATGAAGTCAAGCCCCGTCAGTCTGTCAGATATCCTCGCAGGGGTGAGCAGATGACCGCCGATGTCCTGGATCTTCTTTGGCTCATCGGTGAGTCACTTCATCAAGGCGACATCAGGGATCTTGCTCTGGAAATAGGTGTGTCAAGGGCACAGGTTCACAGAGTGTTGAATGGCGAATGCCGAAGCAGTAAAATCCTGATGGCCTTGTATAGGCGTGCCCGTGCCAATCGTGCGGAAGATGCTCTATATGTTAATCCGGCATTGGCTGCGGAGAGGCTGAGGAATGATGAGGACTGCTTGGCTATTTCAGAGAATAACCTTCCGGCGGTCAAGATTCATCCTGGTCGTGGTGGAGCAATGGGCAATACGAACTCACGAAAGAACGGAGGACAGTGATATGGGAAAGAGAAACCAGTTCAGGAAGCGTTACCTCGTAAGCGAGGGCGATCTGTTCCAGTTGTATGCGGATATCCGTGAGGTCAGGAACCAGGAACGCCGGGAGGGACTGATGGCCGACTTCCGGCAGTTGCTCCGGGAATCTCAGGAAGTGAAACTTGTGATCAAGGAAAGGAGGTGCGGAAATGGTGCGGTTTGATAAGGACGGATTCACGATATCTGTCAAGACCGGAGGATGTCCGGTGGAGAATTACCTTGCACTCCAGAGCGAGATTGCATACGTGTTCAGCATAATGACCAGTGCGAACATTCCGGATGAGGGGCTTTATCACTTGGCAGACCTGCTGCACAATATGCAGCCGGACTTTGAGACGGCAAGGAAGATGGCCGGAGAATAGTGCTTTTGTTAATTTTTAATAAGGTAGGGAGATTGCAGGTGCGTTCTCCCTACCTTTGCATATTGTTGATCTGTAACAATGTCTGTAAATGTCTCGAGGTCGAAACAAGGAGTTAATCAAGGAAAGGAACAAGAAACTGTGCCAGCGTTGGTATTATTGGACGGAGGTACAGCGTCTTCGTTTCGATGATGCTATCAAGATCCTTTCGCAGCAGGAGTTCTTTCTGTCGGAGGACCGCATAATGACCATCTTGAGACAGTATAGCAAGGAGCATCCTGAGGAGGGCATAAAGCCGAAGCCGAAGATAAAGGTACCGAGACTGACGGCACAGCAGTTGTCCCTGTTCGATTAGCGTTCAAATGTGTTGTCGATGGCTCTGAATGTTATCTCATAGACCTTGACACCACCGCCGAGCGGATATTCCTTATCCTTGATCCGGCAGAACGGGCTCATTCCTTTCTTGAGTCTCCAGTTCTGAACCAGGCTGAAGAGTTCCTTCGCCTTTGCTTCCCTCTGTTCTATGAAGTGTTCTGTCGTGGATCCTGCGTGCGTGTCGTGGTAACAGTCGAATGCGAGTTTAAGGGTGACTGTCCTTGTGCCGTTCTGGACCAGTGGCGACATGCTGCCGATGGTCTCCCATTCTGTCTCATCGATGCTGATGAATACAGCTGGGAAAAATATCGGGTACTGGTCTGACGGGTATTCCAGTTGTCCGTAGTCTTCGTCGATTGTCCTGATGTCAGGCATATTCTCCTGAATACGTCTGAGAATTGCGAGTTTGATGCTTTCCATTATTTGTTCAAAATGTTTTCAAGTTCCTTGTCAAGATCATCCCAGATTCCGGCTTCGAGTTCTGCACTCCTGCCTATGAACTGACGCTGTGGGATGGTGATGTTGATGTCGAGTCTTGCCTTTTTGGTCAGAGCAAGAGCCTTCCATCTGCCCGATGCTTCGGGGTTGTCCTTTCCTCCGGCTTCCCGGTACTTCGCCCAGCCGAACCGTCTCATCTTTGGCGTGACGGCAGGATGGATGGTGAATGTACCTCCGAAGTTATGGATGGCAGCGTATGGTACCCTGTTATAGACTTTTGCCCTGTAAGGCATTGATTCTCCTATGACGCTGCTCCTGAGGTGTTCTCTTCCGGAGAGCAGAGGACCATACTTCGATGCTGCATCCTCACCTCCGGACATCTGCCGTTTTGTGGTCTTCCAGGGATGATGACCGTTATTCAGGAAACCGCCTCTGCTGAAGTTACCCCTGTAGTGTCTTTCTGCCTTGGCTGCGACCTTTGCAGGGAATCTCCTACGGGCAAGGGTGTCTATCTCCTTCTCGTGCTTTTCGATTTCCTTTGTAAACTGTTTGAAGTCCATTTTAAGGCATTTTGTTTGTAATTAAAAATAAAACTGTATATTTGCAGTCGGATGGGTTAGGGGCTTCGGCTCGTAACTTTTGTAAACATCCGAAAATTACTCTCACGGTGGGGGCTTTACACCCCGTAATTCCGTGAGAGTTTTTTTATTTCAGAGCCACGAAGTAAGGCTGCTCGTATTCACCCTTGATTACCTCGAATCCGAGAATCCAGGTTTTACCCTTATAGTCGAATTCATAGAAGTTATATCCGGTTACGCCCCTATCGGCTTTCCTTTTGACATTCTGTGCATCAATCGGGTCTGACAGGTCTTTCCTGGCACCCAATGCTTCATAGTTCCTGTGGCGAAGTTTGCCCGGGTTCTGAATGGCCTTCAGAAGGCAATACTTGCTGTCAATACTTGGGGTATGAGCATAACCTTTCAACGTGTCTTTAAGGGCTTGGGTTTTAAGTTTGAGTTCCCCGGTACAGTGAGATGATGTTATAGGTATCGTAATGATGGAGTCTGCCCCATAATCATTGAGAATTTTATCTCTCACTTTGAGATAGTGAACTTTAATCAATTCCTTGCGCCTCTGCTTGGCTTTCTCCTTTGCATCCTGAATGACCGCCTGAACCTTTCCGCAGTTGTGGCAGTCCTTTGTGCTGTTGGTGATCTGCAGGGGCTTAACCTTGCCGAAAGGACAGTGCCGGCAGTCGGCTGGGTGGTACGGATGATCATCGGAGAATATCTGCCCTGTGACGGCAGGATTCCCGTCAAGCCCCTTGTGAGGCTTGACATCGAGGGTGATGATGTCCGAGTTGTCCGTCAGCGGATCATCCGTCGGAGAGATACCGCATTTGCAGTTCCACAGTGAGCCGGGGAAATTATCAGCCCAGAAAGGATCGTCAATCGCCCAGACCCTGTCATAGAACGGGATATGCAGTTCTCGCTTGTTTACGGATGTCGAAGGCTCCCATCGGAGATTAGGCAGTATGTCCGCATTCCTCTTGTAGCGTTCAAAGTCGGCAGCGAGGTGTGCCCTCCGTACGGCGGTGTTGTACTCCGTCTTGAGCCAGTTGTCGATGTGGTGGCTTGCGATAGGCAGGACATCCTTCTGGAACTGACGGTAGGACTTCAATTGCCCTTTGTCATCGAGAAGTTTTGCTGCCATATCACGCCCCATACGGTGGGTCTTGAACGCAGAGAATACTTCGGTGCTGCTCTTGAGCTGGCGAATGAATTCATCCTCGATGTCGGGATTTCCAAAGCCTTCATCGACTGCCTTGCCCAATATACGGGAGACTTCCGAGAATAGAAGCGGATCTATCTCTTTTTTGGGGTCATATTTGCGTTTATAGAGGTTTTTGAGAGCCTCTGTGAGTATGTGACTGTCGAAAACAAACGGAGCCTCTACGGGCGTTTCTGCTGCGTTTCTGTAAAGCGAATCCACTACCAGTCTAAATCCGCCCCGTCGCTCTCCGGGGCTGCCGAGAAAAAACTGCGTAGGGCGTTGATGATTCCCTTCTGCTTTTTCTTTGACGGCTTCGGTTCATCCGGTGTGTCGTCTGGATCATCGTCAGGCTCGTCGTCATCGGGGTCCGGCTCCGGTTCAGGCTCGTTCTCAAGTGCCTGTGCTGTTGCCTTCTTTGCCTCTTCCTGCTGTGCCTTCAGCTGCTCGTAGTTGTCCGGCTTCGGGATACCATACTCTTCATAGAAGTAATCATCATCGATGATGAGTCCGATTTCATTCTTGAGTTTGCAGTCGATGGCAATCCTGGCAGTGAGGTCCTTGTTCTTTTCAGGAACGAATGAGAACTTGCCTCCGTCGGTGTTGATGCCCATTGCCTGGAAGACATCCGTAACCTCATAGTTCAGGATGTCAAGGATCCTCTGCTGGATAAAGAAGATGATGTCCTTCTCACCGTCTTTCTGTACGGTACCGAGTGCCTGGGTGCCTTTGTCTCCGGCTTCGGTGGTGAGGGTGTTTCCGTTTACGGCCTTCGATATCTCGTTGTTGCAGAATGTCGAGAACTTCTCATAGAGATCACCGCTTCCGCTGGCATTGTCAGCCTTGATGAGGTTTATCTTTGTGCCGTCCGGATGCACGATCACACCTGCACCGCCCATATTGTAGATATCCTCGATGAGTTTCTCCCTTGCCTTCTCATCCCAGGCGTTGTAAACGCCCTCCCTGATAGGCCTTCCGAAGATTTCAGCGAGTTCTGCCCAGTCTGCGACATTGTTCCTCTTGAGGATCACCCAGAAGGCTGCGACGGCGAGATCACCGATCTGCCGAGGGCTTCCGATATAGAGGAGGTCCCCGAACTCATCCCAGCTTTCCCCGATCATACCTTCCTGATGGGTGATGATCATCCTCTTGTCAGCGTCCACGTGCTTGCGGTCCACGAGTTCATAGTTGATCCAGCCTTTCTCATCACGGTAGAACTGGAAGAGAGAACCGCCGACACCTATCCAAGCATCGTCGATGATGTCTGAAATGAATCTCCTGAACCAAGGGGATTCGATATGTTCCTGTATCTTCTCATCGACATCACCATCACGGGTGAACTGGATTTCAGATGAGAGGATCGCTGCCTTCTGCTTGCGGAGTACCGCAAAGAGGTGTGAGTCTATCCTGACATCCTCATACAGGTCGATGAGTTTGCTTCTGCGTGGGAAGTCTATATGCTCGGCACTGCGAATGCTGTTCATATAGTACGAGACATCCAGTCCTCCACGATGTGGTGGCTGGAGTATGATTGTCTGATCCGGCAGGCGGTTCACCTGTCCTCCGGATACGATCTTTCTGTGTTTCTTTTTTGTCCTTGCCATATCTTAAAAAAAGTTGTTTCGTTTGGGGTTGCTTCTGACCTGTATTCCTGCGGATGCCTCCCGGACTTCCTGCTCGAGCAGTGGGAGATCCTGAGGGTTCACCTCTCCGCTCCTGACCTGCTTGCACCATTCTATCGCCCTCTTGTAGCGTTCAACTCTTATCTCTGATATGTTTCGAGGGTTGTGTATGCAGAAAAGGTGATAGATGGCAATGTCGATGGCCATCATAAGGACCAGCTGGTGACGTGCCTCTCCGGTGGCGGAGAAGATCTTCTCACAGTCGAACTTTGCCGACATGTATCCTTTCATTTCCGAGATCGCACGGTCTTCGCATATCTCGATTATCTGTGCATCGTTGCGTGTGACCGCATCGAGGATTTCCTTGTGGATGGAAGCGTCATAGTCTTCCGGGTTGATGAATGCTGCCATAATTTACTGTCTGTGTCTGTTACGTTTTGATATTGTGCTGCGTGACGTGCAGACCATCGGCTGGAGTTCGCTGATCTTATCGTCGATGTATCGGTTTGCTCCTTCGATGCAGTCCGCACCGTCGGCGTGGAAGTTCAAGGCCATATCAAAGAATAGGAACTCTTCACGGAGGAGTTTCATGTTCGGGTCGTCCTTTTCCGCTTCGTTGAATACAAGGAATCCCTCACGGTTCAGCGGTTCAAGGTTCGCCTCGATACGCACTGCCTTATCGGTCTTTTTCTTTTCGTCAGGGGTGACGGAAAGGGCGATGCCTGTCTTACGGCTCATCTTTGCCACAGCCGGACGGAACACCTGCTGGAAGAATGGATCCTGGAGTGAGTTGTTTTCCTGAACGGCATAGACATTCGGGCACCCGTGTTCCTTGGCATACTGCCACAGGGTAAAGAAATGAGTGACGAACTCTTCTGTGGTCATCTTGCCGAGGAATCCCTTGATGACGTACAGGGTGCGTTCAATCTTTCCGCAGAGCCAGACCGCCTTGAGTGATCCTTTCTTATTCTTTGCGGTACCTTTGGCTTCCGACTGTGTAGGGTCGGCATAGATGACCAGGAACGGGAACCGGCTCAGTTTCGGGATCCTGCCGAGTTTCGTTTCCGTGAAGATCCTGCCTTCTGATACAGGGTTGTTGAAGTACTCTCCCTGTGCTGCCTTCGTGCTGATCAGCGAGAGGACACGGTCAATCATTTCCTCGGTGTTCTTTTTCCAGGTGCTGACTCCGTTCTCATCCCTGATGTTCACGATATCCCAGTGGTCGGCATAGTCTCCGGCCCTCTTGATGCAGCAGTCCTCGGCGATGATGTTTCCGCAGAAGATGATGGTAGTCGGTTCTGAGGTTGAACGGGTAGGATAAAGTGCCTTCATCCACCAGTCCCATTTTTTATCGAGGACATCAGGATTACGGCAATCCTCATCTGTGTCGAAGTCGTCCAAGAGCAGGATATCCGGACGGATCGCTTCATTCCTGGCACCTCGAGGAGCATCACCGGCACCGATGCCGAGGAATGTGACTCCTCCCTTTGTCTTGAACTCCAGTTCAGCCCATTCTCCATATGAGGCCTGCTCCCCGTACAGCTGGATGAGTCGTCGGTTGCTCTCGAAATTGATCATATAAGGAGCCAGCAGTCGGGCAGCAGCCTTCTGCGTGGCAGCAGCGAGTATGACGTTCCTCTTGCCTTTCACCAGAACGAGATAGAAGACACAGAACATCACGATGGTACTCTTGGCCAGCTCACGTGACCAGGAAAGGACCTCGAACCATTCCGGATTGTTGATGATTCGCTTGATTGCCTTGATCTGGAAAGGGGCGAATTCTGCCTTTGCGTATGTCGGGAAAAGGTACTTTATCCATCTGATAGGATCCTTTTCGAGGTCGATACGCATCTTCTCGATCTCTGCCGGGCTCAGGGATTCGTCGATGGTCGTGTCCTTGTATATGGACTCCTTGAGTTTATCCCACTGTTTCAGGGCTATTTTGTCTGCCGTCTTCATATTACATGAGTGATTTTAAGAAGACATCAAAGAGCCTTGTGAACTCCTTGCATTTCTCAAGGTCCACAGGACGGAGCCAGGCGATGAACCTCTGTGCCGTGCTGACGGCTTCGCTGATTCCGAGCTCTGTCTGTAGTTTGTTGATCGCACTTGAGAGTTTGTTGATGGTATCGCTTTCGGAAGGGGTGGCGAAGCGTTTGCCCGGCTCCCTGCTGGCGATGTTGTCATTGATCTCGATAAGCTGCTCTTTCCAGTTGTTGATCATTTCCTCGTGGGTCATCATCTTCGCAGCCTTGTGTTCCTTCCATTTGTCGGCCTTGGCCCACCTCACGATGGTACCACGTGCCACACCGCAGGCTTCTGCAATCTCTTCCTGAGTACGGTTCTCGTTCAGGTACATTGACAGTGCCCACTGTCTCATTTTTTTGCTGTCCATTTTTGCCATATCTGCGTCCTTTGTTTTCCACAAAATTGACCTTTAAGAAGGTCGTAGGCAAATCGGAAAGACATCATGCCGTCTTAAAACCGCATGATGCCGTTATAAAGCTGCATCATAAAATCCCGATTTGCAGAGGGCGAAAAAGCACCTCAATTTTGCGGAAAACTGAAAGCGAAATGAACAACATTTTTAATGTCATACCTGATGCTGAAGGAGGCAGCTGCACCATTCTCCTGTACGGTGAGATCGGCTCCTATGCTGATGTCACAGCAAAGGAAACAGTCGTGCAACTTATGGAGGCAGCCAAGCAGTACTCCAGGATCAATCTTCGTATAAACTCCGTCGGTGGAGAGGTCGCCACAGCGATAGCGATCTTCAATGCCATTCGTAGCATCAAGTCTGATGTCATCATATACATCGACTGCATTGCTGCCAGTGCAGCCTCATTCATAGCAGCCTGTGGCCGTGAGGTGAAGATGAGCAGATATGCCCAGCTGATGATTCACAGACCTATGGGTATGGCTTTCGGCAATGCCGACAACCTGAAGGACTACACGAGCCATCTTGAGCAGATCGAGAACATCCTTTGCGATATCTATTCAAAGCGTACAGGAATGTCCGTCGATGAAATCAAGGCTACCTATATGGACGGGCAGGATCACTGGATAGATGCTGAGGAGGCGGTAAGGCTGGGCTTTGCCGATGAGATATACGACGATCTTGAGATAAGTGTCGATTCCTCACTTACTCCGGAGCAGAAATGCGAACACTTCACAACCTCTTATCTCGAAACACTCAATGTTTCACATAAAAACAATACTCAAATGATCAAACGAATTCAGACAATGGCTGCGTTCGCCAAGTGTGCGGACGAAGCAGCAGTGATGACCAAGTTAGGCGAGGTCGTGGCTAAGGCTGAGAAGGCTGACAAACTCCAGCAGGAGAACGACTCTCTCAAGGAGCAGGTCAAGAACTATCAGGAAGCCGATAAGAAGGCTAAGGATGCTGCAATCACTGCGGAGGTCGAGGCTGCCGTTCAGGACGGCAGGATCGGCGAGAACCAGAAGGAGCACTTCGTGAACCTCCTTCATTCCAATCCTGAATCGGCTCGTGAGATACTCAAGTCTCTCAAGCCAAAGAAAAGAGTCCCTTCATTCAATTCCGGAAAGACTCCGGAGCAGGATCGTGTCAAGACCGTAGCGGAACTTATGCACGAGAGGGAAATCGAAGTAACGGCAAAACTTTAACAACTTAAACAATCAAACGTATGCCAAACCCAGTAATTACAACCAGGTATGGTGGCGAGGTTGCGAACACATTGCTTGTTCAGGCTGCCACCGGAAACGAGCTGTTTGAGAAAGGCCTTGTCCACATCTATGTGGGCGTGAAGGACACTTTCGCCATTCCAAGGCTCCAGCTCGGAAAACTCCTTCAGAAGAGAAAGGCAAATCCTACATCTGCCAACTCTAAGGGAACATTAAACATCGATGAGCGTGTGCTTGCCACACAGGACATCATGGTCTATTTCGAGTTCAACCCGGCTCGCTTTGAGCATTTCTGGAGAAAGTACCAGCCTGTCGGAAACATGGTCTTTGAGGAACTCCCTGCGGAGGTTCAGACTCAGATTCTCCAGGCCGTACTTACTCAGGCAGGTTCAGAGATCGGTCTTGAGTTCATCAACGGCGTGAAGGGTGATGAGGAAGGTCAGTATTTCGACGGTATCCTCACCCGTATCAAGGCTGCTGCAAACACCGTGAAGGTGGACTGTGCGGAGACTTCGCAGATCAAGCGTCTGCGTGCCGTGTACAAGGGAACTGACCCGACTATCCGTGATAAGGCGGAGTTCACATTCCTTATGTCGAAGGCTGATGCTGATGCCTATGACGACGAACTTGCCGATCAGGTTGCCAAGGGCAAGGATCCTACAGAGAAAAATGCCGAGAGATTCAAGGGCCATCGTGTCGTTGGTCTCACAGGCTGGCCTGAGGGTCTTATCGTAGGAACTCTCTGTTCTCTCGATGAGAACAAGACCAACCTCTATGCAGCTGTCAATCTCCTGAACGACTATGACTGCATCCTTGTGGATAAGGTGTCCGCAGCAAGCGAACTCCTCTTTGTGAAGATGCTTATGAAGGCTGACACCCAGATCGCTTGGGATGAGGCTATCACCATCTTCGACGCAAGCGGAGTAATCGAAGGTTAAATCTCTAAAACAACAAGACAATGAAACTTAAGGTATTAGTTGAATTCCGTGACAAGAATGACCACAAGACCATGTATAAGGTCGGTCAGATCATCGAGGTCGCTGACCACAAGAGGGCTGCGAACCTTGTATCAAGAGACCTCTGCGACTTTGTAGAGGATGCTCCAGTGCAGCAGTCTGCGAAGGAATCTGCCAAGGATAAGGCCCCAGGCAAGGGTGACAAAGGCAAGGGCTCAAAGAAGGAGACTGTAAAGAATCCTGCCGAGGGTGCTGCCGGTGATGCCCCTGAGGCTGGTTCGGAGTCGGACAACGGCATAGAGCAGAATCCAGACCAGGAGTAAAGTATGGCCAGGCTTGAGTTTTTAGTGATTCATTGTACTGCCACCCCTCCGGGGCGTGAAGTATCGGCGGATGACATCCGCAGGTGGCATACCGCCCCGGTTTCAAAGGGAGGCAGAGGATGGAAACAGGTCGGGTACACAGACATCATCCATCTGGACGGATCGGTGGAAAGGTTAGTGGACAACAATGAGGACAACAACGTGGATCCTTGGGAAGTGACCAACGGTGCGAAAGGCTACAATTCCAGATCAAGGCATATCGTATATGTCGGTGGTGTGGCAAAGGACGGCAAGACAGCGAAGGACACGAGGACGGATCAACAGAAGGAGGCTCTGAAAGCCTATGTTCTCGACTTCCACAAAAAGCATCCCTCAGTCAGGATTGTTGGGCACAATGCACTTGCAGGCAAGGACTGCCCTTCGTTTGATGTACCGGCCTTTCTCAAGCAGATAGGTGTTTAACGGATTAAATCAGTAAGACAATGGACTTCCTATTAAACTTTCTGACGTTTGCGCTTCCGGGCGGTTTTCTCGGCTCTGTGGTCACATGGTTCGCTTCACGCAGACAGCGTAACAATGACTTCCTCGCTGAGTTGCAGAAGTCCATTGACCTGCTGACCGAGAAGTACACCAAGGTTCTTGAAGAGAATATCATCCTCAAGGCGGACAATGCAAAGCTCTTGGCGAACCAGGCCGTAATGGAGCAGAAGATCGACACCCTTACAAGGACTGTCGAAGAGTTAAAAAACCAATTAAAACCAAATACCAATGACAAACAGAATAAGAGGCGTACCTCTCCTGCTGCTCATGTTCAGTCTGCTGCTGATATCTTGCGGACCGAGCCGGAAGGTGGCAGAAAGCACAGAGGCAAACGCAGCACAAGTAACGGAACAGGTGGCCGTACAGGCAGAGTATCACGACTCAACCGCTCTGGGATTCCAGGCGAAGACGGTACTCCAGGAGACTGTGGATTCGATGGTCTTCCACAAGGTGGAGGCGGAGGTGATACCTCAGGACTCGGCACAGACCCTGATACCGACACAGAGCATCGCTGACCTGCCCGACGGGGCGAAGTTCAGCTCCCAGTCCGGGCGTGCATCCGTAGAATTGACGAAACAGGGCGATAATGTGATTGTCTCTGCCCGATGTGACAGTGTGGCGAGAAAGTGCGAATACTATGAACGGGTGGTGTTCCGACAACGGAATGAGATCGATTCCCTTCAAAATGCACTCAATACCTATGATAATACCGTTCAAAACTGGATAGACCGTCAGACGGAGAATAATCAGACCGAGATTCTGACAGAGACATCCGATACGAGCAAACCGCCCTCCGGGCGATTCTGGAAAGGTCTTCTTTTGGGGCTTTTTATAGGCATAGGAGGCTTTTATCTGGTCGATAAGACCACTATCATAAGCAAGATTGTTTCACTCATTAAAACGATTGTGTAATGGAATACATACATGGATTAGACTCCCTCCTTTTTGGAGGCAAGGCAATCGGAGACATCAGTAATGACTCCATCGACTGGGGCGGTGATGAACTGTCTACGGTTAAGGTGTGGGCAGCGCAGAAGAGGGCTGCACCTGTCACCGAGATCATTGACAGCCCGGGAACCGATGTGTTGGAGTTCGACCTTATCCAGTTGAAGCCGGAGAACCTTGCTCAGGTGATGGGCGGTACAGCTTCAGCGGACGGCAAGAAGTGGGATGCCCCTTCAAAGAAGATCTTCCTCGAGGATACAGCAACCCTCAAGTCGGCTGATGGTACCGAGGTTGTATTCAAGAAGGTCAAACTGATTGCTTACCCAAGAGGTAAGTTCGGCTACTCAGACGTATTCAAGATCCACTGCAAGATGACAGTACTCGCTCCGGAGGATGGAAGTTCTCCTTATTCAATGGGCGATGCTGATGCTGTCACTGAAGGTTAATTGTTATGATCAAGAATCGTAATGTGCAGATTGAGGCAGCGGATGCCCTGCTGGATGTGGGAATCTCGCTGCCTTTTTTCAAGATACCGTTCATCAAGAAGACTGTCAGGCTGACGATGCGTCGTCCTTGCCTCGGTACCCAGATCAGGATCACGAAACTTTATCTTGAGATGGGCGTGTCCTATGAGGAGATGGAGGAGTTCTCGACAGTTGATGAGGAACTGACATTCATCGCCAAGCACGGGGTGACGGTATCAAGGATGTTGGCCTTGGCGGTATGCCGAGGAGCTGTTTCGGGATGGCTGTTCTCAAGACCGCTGGCGTTCCTGATGAGATGCCTGTGTGATGACAGGTTCCTGTTCGGGTCTTCGATGCAGTTGCTTTCGCTGCTCAAGACAAAGTCTTTTTCGATTATTATCAACTCAGCAGAAATGATGAATCCGATGAAGCTGAGTCTGAGCCAAAAAAGAAAGGGGAGTTAAAGACCGTATATGAGGGTTCCCATAGCCCCTTCGGCATAGTATGGCAGATTGCAGCTGCCACCGGATGGAGTGTTCATTACATCCTTTGGGGTGTGAATTACATAGCATTGAGACTGATGCTTGCGGATGCTCCACGATATGTGAAGAAAAACGGAAACAAGGGCGGTGGCCGTTGGAAAGGAGGCACACTGTCGGGTTATTTCCAATCAAAGTTGAAACAACAGAACAAACAATAATATACGATGAAGCCTGTAGAGATAGAATTCCTTATGAGGAACAAGACCAAATCCGGTTTTGCAGAAGTCCGTTCCGATGCCACAGCAACGGAAAAGGATGTTCAGACTATGCAGGCATTACTGAACGGGCTGATGGCGGAGTATCAGAAACTCCACGCCTTGATCAAGGAGAATCCGAAGATGGATCAGAGTGAGAACATCGCAATGCTTGATGCACTCCAGGATAAGATCGAGGAACTCCAGGCCCAGTTAAGGAAGATGGGGGTCGAGGTGGAGGACTTCGGGAAGACGATGCCGAATACCCCTGTAATGCCGAAAGGCCTTCCGAATGCGACCCGTCAGTTCAACGGACTGCACATGAGCATTCAGCAGATTGCCCGTGAAATGCCGTCTCTTGCGATGGGACCGCAGATGTTCTTTCTGGCAATCTCGAACAACCTTCCGATACTCGCTGACAACATCGCACTGGCAAGGAAGGAGTATGATGCCCTCATCGCTTCCGGACAGAAAGGTGTCCCTGTGTGGAAACAGATCGTGAAGTCTCTTTTCTCTTGGCAGACCGCACTCACCACTGGAATAATGTTGCTTGTGATGTACGGTAAGGATATCGCTAAATGGGCGAAGGAGGTCTTTGTCGGCAAGACTGCCCTCGATGAACTCCGGGAGTCTATGCAGAAGACCTATGAGGTCGAGAAGTCTGCTCAAGAGGTTGCAGCGAAGACCAGGTTCGAGATGACTCAGACGATGAACCGAATTAAGGAGTTCAACGGAACTCGTGCAGAGGAGCGCAGGCTGGTGGATGAACTCAACGGCAAGTATGGGGAATCGTTCGGTTATTTCCAGACACTCGCAGAATGGTACGATACTCTGACATCTAAATCTGAGGCTTATATCAAGATCCTTTTTGAACAGGCGAAGCAGCAGAGCCTGATGAATAAGATCGTCGAAGCTGACGATAAGATAAACAAGATTCAGGCGACCCCTGCAGAAGACTATCAGACAGTCAGAGGATATGGTGGTAAAGTCGATGTATGGTGGAAAGGCGTATGGGGCATTGAACAGGCCGGTAACGGCAAGGGGCATAAGAATAAGGCTCTCGCAGAAGCAAAGAAAGAGAAAGAAGCCCTTATGCAGGAACTTGAAAACTCCCTGTATCGAGAGAATTACCACGCAAGTAATGCAGGAATAGGCGAAGTGATTGACGGGTCTATCAAGGACTTGGAAAACACCATAGCAGCCAAGAGAAAGGCACTGAAGGATATTACCAACAAGGCGGACTATGATGCAGCTATGGCGGAAATCCAGCAGTATGAGAAGATGCTGGAGTCCATTACAGGTGCTTCGGCCAAAGGTGGAGATAACCAGGCAGACACCAACGCCCGTAATGCCGAACGGCTCGGTGAAATGGAACTGGAGGCCAGGCGTGCAGTTGAGGACCAGGTTATTGCCCTTCAGAAGGAAGGATACGCAAGAGAACGAGAGGAAGCAGCCCTTGCATTCCAGCGAGAGAAGGAACGTATCGAAGCCGAGAAAGCCGAATACCTGCGTATATATGCAGAACTTGAAAAAGCCGGGTACAAGGTTGATCCGGCGCAGAAACAGAAGGTTACTGCAAATTATGATATGCAGATGGCCAATGCTGCTGCCTTGTATGATAACGAGGTCGCTGCCATCAATGCAAGGGAAAAGAAGCAGACTGATGATCATATCGCGGATCTTCTGGATAAGTATCAGGATTATGCAACTCGCAGGACAGCGATTGAGAAGAAGTACAGTGCTGACATCGCAGAGCTGGAAGCAAAGAAAGCATCCGGGGCAATAAATGGCAAAGATGCCGATGCTGCCATAGCGGAGGCAAAGAGACAAAAGAACGCAGAACTCGACAAACTGGATAAGGAGATATCGAATTCTGCCAAGGACAGTTCGGCAATGCTCCAGGCAGTGTTCTCGAATGCTACCTCACAGTCAAAGAAGAAGATCGAGAATGTCATTGAGTATGCACAGAAACTGATCAATCTTCTGAATGGTACCGACACCTCGGACAAACTCGGCTTTACTGATGAGCAGATCGAGGCTATGGCCAAGGATTCAGAACTGATACAGCAGCTGTTCCAGAAGATCATCGATAAGAAGGAGGAACTTTACGGCCGTGGTGGTTATGCTGCTCAGTTCATCGGTGGAATCAAGCAGATCAGGGATGCTCTGAAGATGACAGACCAGGAACAGAAGACCGCAGGAATCAATGCCGGAATGAATCGTATGGTTCAGTCGGGAATGGCGATAAATTCCTGCTTTGCTCAGATGGCTGGCAGCCTTGCAGAGATAGCAGAACTTTCCGGGGATGAGCATCTCGGTGAAGTTGCGGATGCGATGCAGAAGGCTACCGATACAATGTCATCAACCCTTGAGGGAGCTGCTGCAGGTGCACAGATAGGAGGCGTTTATGGTGCGATTGCAGGTGCAGCACTCGGTCTGATCACAAGTGTTGCTACTATGGCCATCGAGGCAGAGGCAAAGCACTGGGCTGCTCTTGAGGAGGTGAGCCGTGCGAGACTGGAGTACCAGAGACAGTACAACCTCCTTCTGCTTGAGCAGAAACTTTTGCTTGAGGAGGCTTCTACCATATTCGGTGAAAAAGAAATCGCCAAGGCAGCCAATGCTATTCAGACATACAAGGAGGCTCTCGCTGATTTCAGAAGGGAGATGAACAATGTCGGACATGGTAGTCCTTCAAGACGTCAGACACAGGGCATACGCACGAATTCCGAAAGGGAGAATATGAAAAATGGCATTGCGGGTCTTGCCAATGCTTCAATCGTAACCGGGCACGAAAAGACCGGTCTTTTCGGATGGGGCAAAGGTCGTGATGTTTACAGCAGTATCCTCGATGTTTATCCGGAACTCATCGATGCAAACGGTGAACTGGATGCAGCGATGCTTCAGACGATCCTCGATACCCAAAAGATGTCTGATGAGACACGTGCATATCTCGAGAATCTGATTGATCTGAAGGATATGATGGATAAGGCAGATGCAGCACTTGAGGAATACCTTACAAGCACTTTCGGTTCTCTTGGCAGTGCAGCTGTAGATGCCATAAAGTCCTACTGCGATGCCGGGGAAGATTATCTGGTGAATTTCGCAGAATCGACTGCGGATGCCCTCGAGAAATTGTTTGAGGATCTTGCCTATTCATTGTTCTTCGCTGACAAATTCGCCCAGCTTGAGAATGACCTGAAGGCGATATATGACGGGGATAAGAGCGAGGAGGATATCGCAATGGAGCAGATGAATATCCTTGAGGATTTCTACAATTCTATGGGTGGCACGATGGAGAATGCTGCCGAATGGATGGATAAAGTCAAGAAGATGGCAGAGGAAAAGGGCTTTGAACTGTGGAATGACTCCGGAGTTACCCAGACAGGAAAGACTGGCGGTGTCGAGACTATGACAGTGGACCAGGGAAACAAACTGGAGGGTTTATGGACAGCAACTGTTCAGCACGTGGCAAGTGCCGACCTCAAACTGGATAATGTTACGGAATCCCTCGGCAGATCACTGGAGTACCAGCAGAGAACCGCAGACAATACCGACAGTCTGCCTTTGATTTATGCCCTGCTCGAGGCGGTTAAGAGAGATGGATTAAAAGTCAAGTAAGGATATGGAAATACTGAAAGGACTTCTGTACATCAACAATGTAGATGTATATGAAACATACGGTGCTTTCCTTACGGAGGAAAAGCAGGGAGACACCTCAAATTATGACGCTCTGATGAAGCCGTCGGAGGTCAAGGAACAGGAGGAAGTTTCGATCAGGGAGAATGACGGAGTCGAACTTCCTGAAGAGATTATCCAGAGCCTCAAGGCAAGGGACGTGAGTTTGAAGTTTGCCATTTCAGCCAAGGATAAGGCTTCGTTCCTGAGCAATTATATGTCATTCCTTGAGATGCTCCGGAAAGGAAACAAGGGCTGGCTGGATGTCTATCTGCCGGAATTAGATATGCACTTTGCGTTTTACTACAAGTCGGCAGAAAAGTATAAGCAGCTGACCGATTTTGAAGGTATGGTGATGGGAAGATTTGTGGTCAATTTCCGTGAACCCAAACCGAAATTTTAACAGGATATAAAGGACTTTTGAATGGAACTTGAAATCTACAGCAAGGACGGAGTACTGAAGATGACAGTGTCACCTTCTGACAATTCCACACGCCAGCGAGGTATAGGATCAGACCACGTGCTGAATCTGTCTTTTGTCTCGTTTGAGTTTGTGCGTCTTGCCGTGAACGACTATGTGGATTTCTGCGGTCAGAGGTTCTGGATAACCGAGGAGTATGTGCCTAAACAGAAGTCTTCGGTCGAGTGGAACTATGAATGCAAGTTCTATGGTCCGGAGAATATCATCGGCCAGGCTCTCGTTCTGATGGATACCGACGGTGCTTGTGAGCCTGTATTCACATTGACTGCCCCAGCCTCTGAACACGTGGCTATGGTGGTTGAGAATATCAACCGTCAGACCGGAACGACTGACTGGAAGGTGGGTCAGGTGGAAGATACCGAATATCTGACCATAACATACGAAGGTTTATATTGTGATGAGGCGTTGCAGCGTATATCGGAGGCTGCCGGAACCGAGTACTGGTTTGACGGATTGACAGTCAATCTGTGCCGATGCGAATACGGTGAGGCAATTCCTCTCAAGTATAACGGAGGCGGTCTGAGCATCGAGGTCGCTTCTGCGGAGAATGTGAAATTCTTTACAAGGCTCTTCCCAGTGGGAAGCACCAGGAATATAGATAAGTCCAAATATGGATATACCCGTCTCCAGTTGCCGGACAGGGCAAAGTATGTGGAGCAGGATACCCATCTGGGTATTGTCGAGCATTACGAGTCTGAGGCATTCTCCGGAATATATCCTCGCAGGGTTGGAAAAGTCAGCAGTGTCAGGACAAAAGATGTCAAGGATGAGGACGGGAATCCGTTCACGATATATTACTTCAAGGATGCTGATATCCCGTTTGATCCGAATGATTATGAGATCGGCGGTCTGGTCAAGCATATCGCTTTCCAGTCCGGCGACCTGAACGGGCGTGACTTCGAGGTGAACTATCATTCCGGAGCAAAGGAATTCGAGATAATCACGCAGTGGCCGTACGAGGATGATACGCAACTCCCAGGTGGTATGCTTATCCCGAAGGCTGGTGATGAATATATAATCTACAACATCACACTTCCTGATGAGTGGTATGATCTTGCCGAACAGGAATACAAGGAGGCGGTCGATGAATATATGCTCAAGCACAGGAAAGATTACAGGGTGTATAAGGTTCCGACTAATTATGTGGATATCGAGAAGCGAGGGCTTTCCTTCGATATCGGTCAGCGAATCAGACTTGAGAGTGATGAGTATTTCCCTGAGACCGGATATCGTGAAAGCAGGGTGACATCGTTCTCGCAGAATGTGAACCGCCCTACAAAGTACGATCTTGAGGTGAGTGATGTTCTCTCGAGAGGAACGATCACAACTATCCAGGACAATATCGAGGAGGTCAGGACATTCAGCAGGTCGGCAGCAGGCAGTGTGCCGGCAGTGATCCGCAGCTGGGAGAGTACCCCTGCGTCGGACTTCAATATCTTCTCTGCAAAGAAGTCCATCAAGGAACACTTGAGTAGGCTTTACCCGGATGTGGCAGCAGCCTTGATAAAGTTCCTTGACGGTATCGAGATCGGTGAGTTCATATCAGGTCTCGAGACAGGAACAGGTGCCTCCATTGACCGTGAAGGAAATGCGGAGATGACTTCGCTCGTGCTTCGCTCATTCCTGAAGGTACCGCAGTTGATATACAACAAGGTCAGCGTGACAGGTGGCGAAATGTGGAATACCGAGGGTGCTGTCATCAAGTCAGTCACCCCGGACCCGGACAGTGATACCGCCTTCATCCTTGAACTTGAGCTGGAGGATAACGAGACTGTTGAACTTGCGGTGGATGATATCTGCAAGGGTCATTACAATACATCTGCAGGGTTTATTACATCGTATTTCAGGGTTACTGCGGTTGATGAGGCAGCAGGTTCTGTAAGGATTGTGCTTGGTGCAGAGTCGGAGGTTCCGGGTGGAGTCAATGCCGTCCCCGTGCCATATATGAACATAGCGAGATACGGAAACTTCACGAATGAGGAAAGGCAGCGCAGCCAGTACTTCAGCTCATCGGAGCAGAGGATATCCATATTGTCAGGTGTCGATCAGTATATCATTCAGCCGAGACATTATGCTGTTGTGCTTGGATCCATCCCGTCAGCTCTCACCCCGGACAATCTGCCGATAAGTGGCAAGCCGGGCGTTTATCTTGACAATGTGCTGGCCAGAAACTTCTTTCAGATAGACAAATCCGGCAATGTGGTGAGGATCATCCGTGACCGTGCATTATGGAATTACCAGACAGCCCTCAATGATCCGTATCTGTGCAATGCCGAGTACCAGGATGAGGTTTACCATAAATCCTGCAAATACCGCTGCATCGTCGAGGGTACCACGCAGGAGCCTCGATATGATTCAACGGACTGGCTGCTGGTTGCCGGTGATACGACCTTGAGTCTTGAGATTGAATCATCAGATGGCGAGACATTCCTGTATGGCCAGCTTTCTACAACCCTGACGGCAGTCGTGAAGCGAGGTGTGACTGATATAACCTCCGATATACTTGATTCGGATTGGACCTGGTCAAGAGATACCGGGGATACGGCTGCGGATGCAGTGTGGAATACAGACCACGCATCGACAGGAAAGGAACTGACCCTGACGAATGAGGATTTATCTGCCTTTTCCGGTAAGTTTATCTGTCAGGTGTATGTCCGTGACGGTGCAGAGGTGTTATCGGCTGAAATAGACTTTTAAGTGGCATTAAAACCGTTTTCAAAATGGCAAAGAAGATAAAGAGAATAGGGATTGTATATGACCCTTTGAACATATCCGCTTCCCTCCTTGTGCAGGGTGGCAGCCTTACCCAGACACACAGTGCGGAACTGTCGGAATTCGTGCCTGACAGGGAACTTACCCCGTTGGTGATTGTTCCGGAGGCTTTCGTCCAGGATCCTAACGGAATTATCCCGGACGGACAGATTCAGTTCTCGAGTGTGAACTGGTATGCTCTTCCTCAGGATATAGCAGAAAAGGTGTCGCAGGGAACGATCCTGACCGATGAACTGTCGCAGTACCTGATAACGGCAGCGACTGCCGGGTACTCGGTGGCAGAGGACGGTACTCTGACTGTCTCAAGGAACGTGGAGTATCTCGAGCCTGTTATGCTGGTCTTCGTCGGCAATTACATAGACGGAAGGACTGGCAGGATCCTGAGGATTCAGGCGAATGCCGTGATGAGTACCACATCGGTTGCGGTGGTGGCCACTCTTTCCCTTGATAAACCTGCATCCTTCGTGTTCAACCCGATAGCGGATGAAGGAACGAGAAGCATACAGGCGAATGTGGCCATCGGAAGCAAGGACCCTGCTTCTCTTGGTGCATCGGTCCGGTACTGGTGGTATAAGGTTGAATCCGGGGTGGAGACTCTGATCACGACGGATGACCTGTTTTATGAGTCCGGGCAGAACACCTCCAAACTGGTGATCGATCCTGAATATGTGGATGGAATGGTCTGTCTTCTCTGCAAGGCGGAATATGCACTGCCTGGGGCGAGCCTCCCATCAGCCCCTACTTCCGGATGTCTGACGGCAAGGACTGCGGTACTCCGTCGCTATCCTGCGTATGATTTCGAACATATAGTTCACGGAGGGGTCGAGGTTCCTTCCGGGGCGACGATGGTCAAGAATGAGTGTGTGGTGACAGTTGGAAGGCAGGTTCTCGAGAACCCTTCTGAACATTTCTCCATTGTCTGGTATATGAAGAGAGCCGTGCACGATGCAGACTTTATGGTGATTGGCTATGGGGAAAGCATATCGATAGATGCTTCTGAATTTGCAGACGGTGCGGATGTCGCCCTCGATGTCATCCCTTTTGAACCGCTTGGGGCAATGACCGATGATGACGGAAATACAATCACTGATGACAACGACAATATAATAACCTTATAGCGATGAGAGCATACAGATATATCAAGATTCCGCACGGCAGAGCCGTCGAACTTGGACTTCATAAACTCCGTGCCGAGACTTCGGACGGTTGCATAATAATCAATGAAAGCGATCTGATGACCTATGGCAGTCCGGAGGATTCGTTTGAGGATAAGGTCGCATCGTTGGAGGGGAAAGTCCTTTCCAACCTTGAGGCAAGGCAGGAACTTAAAAAGTAATGAGATATGAGCATTTGTAAAGGACAGACCACGATCAAGTTCGTGAAGCAGGGTGATACCCTGAACTGCAATCTCCGCAGCACATTCCCATTGAAGCAGTTTGTTTCAAACGGAAACGGGGCTGTTTCGCCCTCTTTCATAGCGAACCAGCCGTGTATATATCCGGTGGTCAGAAGCTCGTTACAGGCCACAAGAGTGGCCGTTAAAACCTCGGGCTATAAATGGTATTATAATGGTACCGAGATAGTTTTCAGCAACGGGCTATCGACTGCGGTTGGAAGTCTCCCAGCCGGGACATTCAAGACGGAGTATAAGACCATTGACGGGTTTTCGGTACCGACATTGACGATCCTGAAGGAGATTGCCTCAGCAAGCAATATAGATACTGATACTATTGAGTTCAAGGGCATTGTTAATACCGGATTCGATACGACAGTTTCCGCCTCGATAGATGTTGCCATTGAGCAGACAGATGGTGAGGCTTGCCTTGCCTACATCACAGTAAATAACGGAGGAGTCATCGATGATGATGTACCGACCTTGACAATGACAGGCAAGCTGCTGGTCGGTGGAACTGAAAAGACATCCGGGGTGTCTTACAAATGGTATAAGATGCGAGTGACAAATGGTTCTGATGGTTGGGTTGATCTGAACAAGAACACCCAGTCAATCACCATATCGGCCTCTGATATCAACAGTACCGAACTCTACAAGTGTGAGGCTATTGTCGGAGATAAGGTTACGAGTGCTGTTCAGGAGGTATCTGATGAGACAGATGTCCTGATCATTTACCCGAACCCGACTGACAGTGCAGGAAACTCTGTGCCGGAGGAGGTCAGTTCAGTCCAGACATCAATCTATTACCGCCCGAAGGTGATGAAGCGCAGCACCTCGACGGAGGTAAGCGGATATACTTTCAATTACCTTCTTACAAAGTCGGACGGAAGCGAGATCGATTCGCAGGACGGGGGAACAAGTTTTATGGTCACTTACAGCCACGCAGTACAGGCAGGCGGTGATCTCACACTTATAATTTCAGCAGAATAATATACCTTATGACGGCGTTGAAAAAAGTAACGAGGATTTCACTCAAGAGAGACCCGGAACCTGGAGCACCAGGGGAACGTGGGGCGATTGCCCGTCCACGCAAGTATGTGGCCGGGATACAGTATTTTTCGGGTGCATCCGGGGAGGTCTTTATTGATTACGCATATTACAGTGGTGTGTTTTACCGCTGTATGTCTACGCATATTGCAGCTGACTCTGAAACACCGTTCAGTGAGGTACAAAAAGACAGCGGTCTGTGGCAGGTCGAAAATGACATGGACTTCTTATCAGTCCGCTGTCTTATTGTCGGGGATGATGGTTCAGGGTGGATTCTGGAGAATGGCCAGATCCGGCATACATCTGGGAAAATAACATTGGATTCGGAAGGAGCAGCAAACTTTAACAACAAAACTATCATATCGAAGGATGGTATCATAACGGCGATGGAGGGCTTGTTTCAGGGGAAGGTTTCCATCGCTGATGAAAAGATACTCCTTAATGATGACGGAAGCGGTCGTCTTGCGGATGGGGCAATCAGTTGGGATGCTGACGGTGACGGTGAGATTAGCGGAGCTTGGCTAAATCCTATCGGGGAAACAAGTGCTGCACTCAATAGAACGATATTGATAAGTTCCGGTATAACTTCGGGCAGAAGCATAAGCGTCGGTTCATATAATTCTGCAAATGTCTCAGCCAGCAGTCCTGTCAAAAGATTAGGATCGGTGACTATTATATCAACTAATACTTCAAGTCCGTCATATATATACATCAGTGGGGCTAAAATTGCCATGCCAAGAATCGTGGAGTCGAGTATGAAGGTGGCCTCACTTACGGGCCTATACAGTTACTTGATTCTTGCTCCCGGTTCGAGCGTCACATTTGACGTGTACGATGAATATAGTAATACTGCAAGGGTATTAAGAGCCAAAAGCCCGTTAGGGTGGTTTAATTTCAATGGTTCTATATATCCATGCACATACGAGGGCGCCCGATATGAAGACGTGGCAGCAATAGCGGTTACGAGCAATGCAATAGGATCCTCTCTTTCTGGAGGAAATGCAAAGACCGTCATAAACCTTCCGAGTGGTTTGATCAAGTTTATGAAACTCAGGGTAAGTGGCGATCTCGCTAACACAACGGACGGGAATGATTCTATATGTTTTCAAAGAACCGATGACGCCAATACCACGACATCAACAATATATACTATAACTAAACTTAAAACGGAGACTGACATCATTTCAGGGGGAAAGATTGATTATAGGAACGGAGGGAAATTCGGATTTGGCCACTACTATGGTGCGATAACATACACAACTTCCTATTCTCCTACCTTATATGTAAAGTTGTATGACGCAGGCTCAATGATAGCATATTTTGAAATAACCTTATAGCATTATGGCAAAGAAAAAACTCGGCTCTTACGAGCATTTCACATCCATCGACAATGAGGATGTGGTATTCGGCAAGAAGACCTCCGGAAGCAAGTACGGATTCTTCCCTGCCAGTCTGATACACGGCAATGGCTATGCCTGTCGCCGTTGGCTGCTTGACGGCAGTTCCCCAACAGGTGAGGCTGTCGGCAATCTTGATTACTTGAGGAACCTTCCTAACCTCTTGGGCTTGGGCTGCTACCTGGTGGATGATGCTCACGCAAGAAAGAAACTGGACCCTACTAACCATTACAAACTGGCCACAGGCGAGACTGCCAAGCTGGACGGATCAATGGGCCAGTATATGTGGGGATGGCGTACTCCGTTTTATATTGCCTACTGGATTGAGGGCGAATATCAGTATATGGGTATCAGTCTCAAGCCGATCCCGGGTAAGGAGTGCTATAAGGTTCCTGTCGCTTCTATCTCAGCATTCCATGCAGGCGTGATGGATAGGACTAATGATAAGCTCTGCTCTTTGATCAGTACTGATGCACAGTATCGTGGTGGTGGCGGTTCAGCCTTGGCGTCGGGTAATGCTTCAGCAGACAACCTTTCGATGCTCGGCTATCCTGCTACCGTGTTGGGAACTGCTACTTTTGAGCAGAAAGGTGCGAATAGAGGTTCCGGCTGGGGTGCAGGTTGGTACTGGATTGATACCGTCATAGCGACACTGTTCTATGTGATTATGGGCACCAAGAACTGCCAGGCTTCCTACAATGCAAACAAGGATGCTAACGGTCTATATCAGGGCGGTCTCGGAAGCGGAGTGTCGGGAATGCCAAGCTGGGATACTTACAACAATTATTATCCTGTCATCCCTACTTCTGCCGGAGTCGAACTTGCAGACGGTGTAGGTATCTCGTATTATCCTGTAAAGAATGCATCCGGCACAACCGTTTACAATGCTCCGGTACCGGTGTTCTTTGGTCTCAAGAACCCATACGGCCATCTGTGGCACGGAAAGAATCGCATTGTCGGAGTCAAGCAATCAGATGCGTCGTACAGATTCTTTGTGGCAAAGTCATCGCTTACCACTTGGGATTACAGCAAGACTTCCGAGATGCTCCATGTGGGAGATTGGCTGCCAGGCAATGCCGGAAATTGGGAGTACTCGAAGACGCTCAATTTTAACGGACTTGCCGGAATGCCGTCATCGACGGGCGCAACATCCTCTACATATTACTGTGATGGTGCTTATGGTGATACCGCCACTTCCGGTTCCCGTGCCCCTCTCGGGGCTGGCTTTGCTAGCCATGGTGACGTCGTTGGCTTGGCGTTCTTCTATGGTGGCTATGCCCCCTCGACTGCCAATGCGTACCTGTCGTCGTCCCTCTGCGAAGTCGATGGCGATTTCAACCCGGTTCCGCAGGTCTATGCTGCCTGATAGCGTGATGAGGTTGAGAGGGACGGCAGGCAAGCCAAGCAACCCGGCGCAAGCCTCGTAGAGGCTGAGCAAGAACCCGTGCACGCAGTGCACCAAACAAAACAAGTTCTTTGAAAATACTGTGCTTCATATTATGAAAGGCTGTCATCGGCGGTGTTTATGAATACCGCCGGAGGCGGTTTATTGAAACGGATTTTTACTACCTTTGCATCACCTTATGGTGGGCATGTCCTTTCGGGCGGTAGGTCTTCCGGTTCCCGTGCCCCTCTCGGGGCTGGCAATGCTAACAATGGTGACATCGATGGCTTGGCGTACTTCAATGGTAACAATGCCCCCTCGAATGCCAATGCGAACCTGTCGTCGTCCCACTACTTTGTGGCTGTTGATGTTTGCTCGGCAGCTGCGTTTAAGGACAGGCCTCGGCTCACGCTGGAAAATAGACGGTCAAACGGGTTTCGGTAGGTCAGGAGACTGATTCGACGACGCTTGTAAGAAAAGAAAGCAGACAGAACACATTTACACCAGGACACATTGACACAGGTAAGACACAATGAAAGCGTACGGACATCTATCTGAAGAGATAGAGACAGAGGAGAATTTCGCAGCTGCGGAATTCTACGCTTCCAGACGGAAGAAAAGAAGGAAGGAGGTACAGGATTTCAGGAATGATCCTGAAAGTCTTAAAACCCTCCTTCATCTTTATTCCACAGAATCCTATCAGACATCCGAATATACCTACAAGAGCATCAACGAAAGAGGAAAGATCCGCTTTCTTTCGATGCTTCCATATCCGGATCACGTCTTCCACTGGGCAATGCTCTTGAAGTCAGAGCCAATACTTGCCCGTGCCCTTGACGGGCATTCCTATGCGAGTATTCCCGGGCGTGGCCAGCATCTTATGGTCCACACAATCAGTAATGACATATTCAATGCCGGAGATAAGATTCAGTACTTTCTGAACGGTGATGTCTCTAAAATGTATGCTTCTATTCCTGTTCGAATACCGAAGGCTCATATCCGGAGGAAGATCAAGGACCCTCGGCTGCTCCGTCACTTCGATACGGTGATTGACAGCAGTATCGGTACCCCGATGGGAACAAACGATCACGGGGAAGATACAGGTGTCCCTATCGGGCTGAAGATTTCAACAGTCATAGCGAATATGGCCCTGTGCTATTTTGATCACGATGTAAGAAGGTGCTTCGGTATTGCCGAGAATGATGTCTTGATGGACTTCCTTGCTGGTCAGTATGTATCTGAAAAGTTCGTCAGTGCCAGGAATGAAAGCGATTTGAAAGAACTTTCAAAAGGCGTTCAATACCTTTCCGAAAAGTTCAAGGGTTATGTTCGTGAGGGAATCAAGTACTATTACCGTTTTATGGATAACTTCGTGGTGCTTCACGAGGATAAGACATTCCTTCATATTTTGCTTGACTGGATGGCATTGTACCTGTCATCAGAACTTCGCCTGACCTTGAACCCTAAATGGCAAGTCGGGAATCTGATAGATGGTCTTCCTATTGTAGGATATCGCATATTTGCCGACGGCCATATCAGAGTGGCAAAGAAAAACAAGATCAAGGCAATCCGGCATATCCGGAAGGGATTTAAGTTGGGGCTTAGCCAGAAAGAGGTCAGGCAGCATTGTTCGTCATTCATAGGCACAATCAAACACGCAAATTCAATAAATCTGTTAAGGAAATATAATATGGAGACAAAAAAGGAAAGATTAGGCGCAAAGATTAACCGTCGGCGCAGCCAATGCCCATTTGAGATGAGCCACGATCAGCAGAGACGCTTCGAGGCGATCCTGTTTTATCCAGACTCAGGGGCGGAGGATGACTATCTGATGGAACTCCGTGACTTTGTCGTTCAGGACAGCATCAAGGAGTTCTATGATGAGGAAAAGACTAAACCGAAGCCTTGCCTTGCAATCCGTTATGAATGGCAGGGAAAGACACTGACCTACCGTGATGACAAAGGCCGGGAAGTGGTTATCGAGAAGGGAAAGGAATACTATTCTTTTACCGGGTCGAAGATCTTAATCGAGCAGGCACAGACCGAATTCACAAGAGAGGATCTGCCTGCCCCGACGGTTATCAGCGTTCAGAGTAATAAAAGAAACAAGAAGTTTTATAAATTTACTTAAAATGAACACATCACCCTACACTGCGGTATATCCGCAGCAGATGCGCCCAAGTCGTTACGACAGGGCGCATTTTTTAGTTTATCTGAATGAATCCTCTGCGGATTATTATCCGAATGAGGAGGCTACGACTCCGCTTCCGGGCTTCTCTTATACGGGGAGCATGTCGGATGGAGGTACTCTCATCGAGTGCGATGAACTTGATAGAAACAAACTCATAAACGGCATTATCAGGAGCAGATACCTCCAGACGGAGGAAGATGCGATAAAGACGCATCAGATTCAGTTGCTCCAGCATAAAGCCGGTCTTGAGAGTGGAATCCTCTCTGATGAGAAGATTGCTGAATACACCCAGGAATGGGCGGACTTTCAGGCCTTCCGTGAGGAAACAATCAAGTATGTCGATAAATGGTTGGAGGAGTAATTATGCCAAAAGTCAAGTTACAACTGTCAAATGACACCGAGGAAATCTGGGGATTCAAATGTCCGGCTTGTGGCAGAACTCACCAGTTCTGGACCAAGAAGGATGGGAAACCCTGGTGGAGTTTTAACGGTGATGTCGAGAACCCGACCGTGCACCCATCGGTAGCGGTGACAATGCACGACGGATTCTGCCACTTTTTCATTAAGGATGGGAAGATGCAGTTCCTGAATGACTGCACCCATCGCCTTGCAGGGAATACTGTAGAAATGGAAAATATATAAATCTGTTTGCCCCGGGGAGTGGGTAATAAAAAAGCTCCCAGCCTGTAAATAGTCGTCTCACTTACTATTAACACAGCGGTATCTCCGCACAGCCGGGAGCAGAACTCCTTGCTGCGGAAATACCGCTGTTTTTGTACCCATAGGGTATTTAGTAAGTGAGACAATGCAAAGGTAACAATTAAAACTGAATTAGAAATGAGAACACCGATAACTTATTATGGAGGCAAGCAGACGATGCTCAAGCACATCCTTCCTCTGATTCCGAAGCATTCCCTTTACACTGAGGCATTTGTGGGGGGGGGTGCAGTATTATTCGCTAAACACCCGGCAGAAGCCGAGATAATAAACGACATCAATACTGAACTCACAAACTTCTATTGGATGGCACAGATGTATTATAAAGACCTGAAGGCAGAGATTGATAAGACACTTCACAGCCGGGATATTCATGCACACGCAGCCCATGTGAATGCTTATCCTGAATTCTTTTCTCCGGCTCAAAGAGCCTGGGCGGTATGGGCGTTGTGTAAGATGTCCTTTGCCTCGATGATGGATGGAACATTCGGGTATGACTTCGGAGGCGGTATGCCAAAGAAGCTGCGTAATGCCAAGGATGAATTTACGGAGCATCTTTGTAAGCGACTTGAAAGGGTTACGATAGAGAATCGAAATGCACTTGATGTTATAGCAACCTATGACTGCCCAGAGGCTTTTCACTTTGTCGATCCTCCTTACATAAACTCTGACTGCGGACATTATGAAGGGGTCTTCTCCGCCCAGAATATGGAGCAGCTTCTACAGTTGCTCGAGACCGTCAAAGGTAAGTTTATGCTGACGATGTTTCCGTATGATCCGATAGAAAAGTATGCAGAAAAGAACGGATGGATCATTCATCGAATAGAGAGAACGATAAGTGCGTCCAAGACAAGCCGACGAAAGCAGGAGGAGTGGATTGTCTGCAACTACCAAGACAGCGGTCAAGCATCGTTATTCTGATGCAGAGTAACCCATTCTAATACAGTGTAAAGTTACGAAAAATCAATGATTTAACAATGGATTAACCGGATAAAGTCAAGTGGCTTTATCTTAAAAATGAGAAAGAAAACCTATGAACAAGTACTATTCGATTCTGGGTAAAATCCTTTCAGAAGGTAAGACCCAAACCAACAAAAAGGGGAACATCAAGTATCTCCTGAATCAGGAACTGGCAATGACCCCAGCGGACCTGCTTGACATCTTTGAAGGGCATTCAATAGCCCGAAAGAAGCTCAAGAACGAACTATCCCTGTTTATGCAAGGAGAAAGGAATGTCGAGAAATACCGAGAGGTCGGTATCAACTGGTGGGATTACTGCGGTTCTATTCTGGTTAATAGTTACCCGACCTATTTTGAGAAACTGCCTGGTCTTATTTCCAAGATCAACAAGGAGAAAAGGAACTCAAAGAACTATGTCCTTTTCCTTGGATCAACCGATGCGGAGAGCAATCAGGCCCCTTGCTTGAGTCTGGTACAGTTCCAGATTGATGATGGCGAACTGGTTGTTACTGCCTATCAGAGAAGTTCAGATGCAAACCTCGGGCTTCCATCTGATATCTACCATCTTTATTTGATGGCAAGGCAGATAGATATCCCTTTGAAGTCAATCACGCTCTTCCTGGGTAACGTTCACATATACGAGACCAACCTGCAACGTACTGAACGCCTGCTTGAGGGCGAGGAAAACGTGAAGTTTGAACTGAATGTTTAGCGGTACCCAGAATGTGGAAAGCCCTCGGATGATTGTCTCATTCGAGGGCTTTTTATCTTGTGTGCGTGTCAAATTTCTGTCGCTTTTCGTATTGGAGTGCTCCGGGGCTCGAAAAATCGCATTTCGTATTGATTTTCGTCGCTTTTCGATTTGGCGATTATACTTGATTGCTTTCATATTGTTTGTGTTTTAATTGTTCTTAAAAGGCAAGACCAAGTCTATACTGAATATGCGGAGCTAAAAACAACC